>JAFWDW010000016.1 GCA_017515965.1 Lachnospiraceae bacterium | reverse complement strand
GTGTAGACAGACTCTGTAAATGTACCGAACAGGGTTGCGATGATACCAAGAGCGATAACGCAAATACGAACGATGGTGATCATCCTCTTGTCATCAATAATCTTGCCGGCTCTGTGGGACAGCGGACGGATAACATCGTTCGCGATGATCGTTGCCGGAGCAAACAGAGCTGTATCAGCTGAGGACATGATCGCACCGAGCAAGCCGACATAGAAGATGGCTGTGAACCACTGCGGAAGCAGGTGTGTAGAGATGAGCGGCATAACAAGCTCGCTATCCTCTGCCAGTCTTTCCATCTCAACTGATGTGAACAGGTTGTGGCCGCTCTCTACGAAGAAACGTGCCCATGCGCCTGTGTAAACAACAAAGAAGCCGAGGATCGTCATCAGAATACCAGCAACAACAGCTGAGTACTTCGCAACGTTCGGGCTCTTAGCAACAAGAGCTCTCTGCATGATGTCACTACCAGGCATAGCACCTGCGGAACATCCGACCCACAGGCCGATGTAGGAAATGATCGCCTCAAAGCCATGTACAGAAACATCAAGGTTGTCTGTACGAAGGGCAGCGCCATATCCGAGTGAGAACCAGTCAGAGCCAAGGAGATCATGCGCTGCAGCCTGTCCGCCAAGTTCATTGACATGAGCAAGAGCTGCCGGGAAGATCACGATGACGCCGATGATCAGAATCAGAACCTGTGCAAAGTCTGTCCAGACAACGGCTGTAATTCCACCGAAAGCCGTGTAAACGATAACGAAAATACCGGACAGAATAGCTGTTGTTCTGAAAGGCCAGCCAAGAACGATCTGGAAAAGCTTACCTGTCGCAGCGACCTGAGCGCCAGCGAAGAAAAGCATCGGCATGATGGTGCAGACACCTGCGATCACGCCACCGAGAACGCCGTAGCGGTTCTGATAGACGGCTGCCGGAGAAACGGCACCGGTGCGACGGATCTGACCCTGGAAAATAAAACCACCAGCAATCAGGCACAGGCAAGCTGCGAACGGATCGGCGATTGTTGCCGGGAAACCATCGCTATAAGCGACACCGCCGCCGCCCATGATTGTAGCACCACAGATGAATGTTGCCAGAATGGTTGCGGTCACCAGCCAGAACGGCATCTTGCCTTCAGCGGCCATGTAATCATCGGAATTATCTGTTGTCTTACGTCCTGCGATATAACCCAGGAGAAGCATCAACAAAAGATAAGCGATCATGACGACCAGAAGGAAGGCTGCATGTTCGACCAGCGGCTTAGCTGCTAATAAACCTAACATACTTCTTTCCACCTCCATTTTCCTCTAAAATGTGTTGACGTGTGGTTTACTGGTTTAATAAAGCTTTACTAAAGCATTATTAACAATTAAATAACAATTGCCTTTTGTATTATACTATAATTCAATCTGTTTGTGTTTATTTTTTTTTAATTTTCTTTAAAATCTTTTCAGGCACCTTAAGGAATCCTGTAAATACGCGGTTTTTCAAGGGTCTCTCTGCTCGTCCGCTGATCCTCATATGGCTTTTCCCGGCCTCTGTTTCCTAAAGCATGCTTTATATTTTGTTTATAATTGACAAGATTTTCCTGATAATGTAAAGTATACTGGTAAAGGAGGTATACCTTTTTGAAGATCAGTGAATTTGCCAGGAAATACAATGTCGAGATCAGCACGGTCCGCTACTATATCAACAGCCAGCTTCTGTTCCCGAAGGTCCAGAACAAACAGTACCGCTTTGATGACCGCTGCGAAACTGACATGAACATCATTGTTCAATTGAAGGATTTCGGATTCTCGATCAGCGAGATCAGAGCTATTCTGTCGCTGATCCATCTTTCCAACCTGACAGCGATGGATGATGTGACTGATTTCGTCAGTATTCTGGAAAAGAAGGAAGTACAGCTGAAAGCAGAGCTCGACGCGATGCAAAAGACCCACGAGGAGCTTGTCGGATTTATCTCCTCTCTCAAGATCAGAAGGGCACAGGATGACGCTGCGATCGTAAAAGGGTTGCCTCTGTGCATGCTGCCTCTGTTGATCTGTCCGGACTGCGGCCAGCCTCTGGAACTGCAGAAAGCCGATATCAAGGGCGGGGAAGTGATGACCGGCGAGGTCTGCTGCGCCTGCGGATATCACGCAACGATCGAAGACGGCATTTTGCTGACAGAAGGCGGGACTCTCAATTCCCTGGATATTCCTTATCTTGACAGGGGCATTTTTAAGCTCCTGCCGGATTCATGGGTCTCCCTCTTCCACCATTCCTTCGGAAAAATGTATGACACACTCAAAACGGTCGGCACAGGCGGTAAGGTTATTCTCGAGAACCAGCTCAACTGTTTTTCATTCCTGTTCTCTCGCGTGAGCAAACTGGACCCGACAAACTATTATATCCTGACAGACCCGCATCCGGAGATCGTGTTGCGTTTCAAGAAAATGATCGAAAAGCAGAATCCGAAACTCAACATCTTATATATTGTAGATAAAACATGCCGTTATCCGATCAAAAAAGGCAGTGTCGACATTTTTACGGATATCTGCTCTATCAACGACTTTGGCGCCTTCCACGGCGAAAATGATCTGATCAGTACGATCAGCCCGTATCTGAAGCCGGATGCTGAACTGATCGGGACGTATCTGTACTGCCGCCCGCAAAGCCCGACGTATAAAAATCTGCTGGCTCACCATCCCGACAGTGCGAAGCACAATTATCAGCTGTCCTATTTGCATGAGATCATCAAAAAGAACAAAATCGGGCTCATCTCTGAGACAGATATAGGCTCTGTCGACGAATGGTGCGGAGAGAACCCGTGTTTCTTCTTCCACATCGACAAAGATCCGGTATATTTCCATATGTATCATTGCCGGGCAAAAGAGTGATCACTACCGTTTATTATGTATTTAAAACTGCCGCAGTAATCTGCGGCAGTTTTTATTTTGTTCTATTCTTAACTCTTCAATCTTTGAATGTTAAGTTTTTTTCAGAAATAGGTGCCATGAATCTTAAGTAGTTTGAGTAACAATGGATATATAGATTTTTTATAATTTGTTAATCTCGCTTTAACAAAGCGCGATTAACGGCAACCCGTAAACCGCAACATTCAAACTATTTCGTTAAGAAGAAATGGAGGTAGAAAGAAGTATGTTAGGTTTATTAGCAGCTAAGCCGCTGGTCGAACATGCAGGCTTCCTTCTGGTTGTTATGCTCATCTACCTTGCTCTGATGCTTCTTCTGGGCTATATCGCCGGTCTGAAGACAACAGACAACTCAGATGATTACATGGCAGCTGAAGGCAAGATGCCGTTCTGGCTGGTGACAGCAACCATTCTGGCAACTTTCATCTGTGGCGCAACGATCATGGGCGGCGGCGGAACCGCTTATTCATCCGGTCTTCCGTCAACAATCGCCGATCCGTTTGCAGCCTGCCTGTGCCTGATCGCCGGCGGCTTTATCTTCCAGGGTCAGATCCGTCGTACAGGCGCTGTCTCTCCGGCAGCCGTTTATCAGAACCGCTACGGCGTTGTGGGCGGAGCCATCGCAGGTGTCTGCACGATCATGCCGATGCTTTTCTTCGCTGGCGCTCAGGTCGCTGCGACAGGTAAGCTTTTCCAGATCGTTCTCGGTTGGCCTTTCAAGACAGTCGCTATTCTGTCCGGTATTTTCGTTATCATTTATACCGCTTTCGGTGGCATCACGGCTGTCGTCTGGACAGACTTCGCTCAGGTCGCTATTCTGATCATCGGCGTCATCGTGATCTTCCCGGCAGCTCTGGGTCATGTCAATGAACTGGGCGGACATGCTGCAGCGAAAGATCTTCTCGGCGCAGACTGGTTCTCGCTGGGTTACGGTGCAGCCCTCAGAACAGAGAATCTTATAAGTACAACATCCAGCTTTGAAAACATCATCGCATACATCGCTCTGTGGGTCGGTGCATCCGCAGGTGCTATGCCCGGAAGTGACATCATGCAGAGAGCTCTTGTTGCCAAGAGCCCAAGTATTGCAAAGGCATCTGCTGTTACCGCCGGTGTTCTGATGACAATCCTTGGCTTCTTCGTTGTCTTTACAGGCGCATGGGCACGTTTCTTCGTAGAGAGCGGCCACAATATGTTCACAGCACTTGAAATGGAAAGACTGGCAGAGGATAGCGAGCTTGTTATGCCGCTTATCTCTACACACCTGCTTCCGCAGTGGTTCACAGCCATCTTCTATGTAGGCTTGCTCGGTGCGATCATGTCCTCGGCTGATACGGCTTTGTTTGCTCCGGCGACGATTATCGCAAACGACATTATCCGTCCGCTGTCACACAGAAAAGGCAAGGTTATTGAAGACAAGAAGATGATCACCATCGTTCGTATTTGCGTTATCGCTCTTGGTATCGTTGCAACCCTGTTCGGTACATTTACACAGTCCGTCTACACGCTGGAAGTTATCGGATTTACAGTCCAGATCGTTCTGTTCTTCCCGCTTCTTTTCGCGCTGTATTGGAAACATGCGAACCGTACCGGAGCTGTTGCCGCCATGATCGTAGGTATTCTTTACTGCGTCATTCTCATGCTGGCACAGGGAACAGTTGACCCGAGCCCGTACTGGGCAATCGCTCTGATTCCGATGCTGCTCACTCTGGTTGTTCAGGTCGTTGTCTCTCTGGCAACTGCTAAGAAGGATCCGCCGGTTCCGCTTATGGCACGCGATGGCACAGTCCTGAAGTGGGCCGAGCTCGGCGAGAACAAGTTCTATGTCGAGTAATTATTTCTGAAACAATTACCAATAATAAACACAAAAAGAAGTGCCGCACATTGATGCGGCACTTCTTTTTTCTATATTCTACATTCTTTTTTCAAACCTGAACATTCCCTCATAGTCATCAGAACCTTCATGATTATCGGGTTCTGTGGGTTCCGGATGATGTGAATTGAAAAACTCCACGATATGAAACCCAAGACAGTTGACATAAAAATGTATGTTTCTCTTTTCAAAATACGGAGTCACTGTCTCCCACACTTCCACTCCCGGATACAGATTCTCTATCTCCCGCCAGGCGGCCTGTCCGATTCCCTTGCTATGCATCTTAGGAGAAATGAACAGCAGCTCCAGTTCTCCGCAACTGCCGCAAACCTTGACAACTGCTCCTCCTGCCCGAATGCCATCACAGAGGATCCAGTACGCTTCTCCTTCTTTAATTGAGTTTAAAATGGTCTGTCCCGAGATGATCTGTCCGTCTTCTTCCAAGTGATTATCGCGCACTCCGAACTCTTCAAGAGCGCCATAGTTAAATGCTTCCTGATTATCCAGAACAAACTGTTCTCTGTCCTCCTTGGCAAGGGGAATCATCTCAACTTTAATCATCATGCAACCTCATGGACGTATGGGAAAAGCAAGGTGAGCTCAAAACGGTTATTTGTCTGCCCGATATAACAGGATCCGTTCATACGCATCATCATTTCCCGGATGCTTTCGAGTCCTACACCGTGACTGTCAGCTTTCTCGAGATCAACTCCACAACCATTCGAAAAGAAAAGACCGCTCTGACTGTCACTGTTTATTGTCCTGATTAAGACAAGTTCTTCTAAATCGGCATATTTAATAATATTGGACACAATATTATCAGCTATACGTTCAAGATACTCCCGGCATACAAGAACACTCTCAGAGCCCCAGTGTCTGCTCAAATCAACAGTAAACCCGGCATCTTCCAGTTCCTTTGTTATTGTGACGATCCACTTGTCAAATGCCTGCTCACAGGTGAGGGTCTTCTCCTGAATGGCACTGTGTTCAGCCAAGGCATACTCAAAGAGATGATCTGATCTGTATTTGATCTGATGTGCCTTTTCATCGATCTTATCCAGGCACTCCTGCAACTCGCTCTCATCCTTATACCGACGATGCTTTACGATATCTGTATAAAGCATCAGACTGGTCAACGGTGTGCGCAGATCATGAGACATCTGCGTAATCATATTTTTATTGTTCTCGTATAGTTTCTGCTCTTCCTGCATCTGTGTCTTGAATGAAAGCCGCATGCTGTTCATGCTCTTTGCCAGATCTGTCAGCTCATCATCTCCTTTTATCACAGCCTCATGATCCAGATCTCCTCCTTCAATGATCTGCATGTCATCTGTGAGCTGACAGATATACTGAATCAACTGCCTGACGCTTCGTAGAAAAAGAATAAAAAACAAAATGACAGCCACAACGAAGGCTACTGCTGTTCCGATATTATAGTATTGATAGAAGAAGTCCGAGTAAACCCATGCCTCAACATCCATGTCTTGCAGTTTGACCGGATAAAGAAATGAAGCAGCCGTACTGTTTTCCTCGACAAAATCAACGGCAACTGCATCTGTTGCCTGCTCCGGAGAAGCGTATATGCATTTCCCTTCATGATACAGTTCCAGAAAGATCAGCGGCTGCTTCTTCTCCCATGCCGTAAGTCTGGCCAGATTCGTTGAGCTGATCTGTTCTTTGTCAACGTAAGACTGCAGACTCCTGACCTGCTTTATCAGATGCCTTTCTTCGAAGTCTGAATGGTTAAAATAATAAGAAAGCGCATGTCCAATCAGAAAATACAGGACAAAGTAAACTGCCACGCAAATAATACCCGCCTGCAGAAGAGACCGGATCAGGCGGGCGTTAAGTCCTTGCTTTCTAATATCCTTTAGGTTCTTCATAGCGATAACCTTTCCCCCATAC
>JAFWDW010000156.1 GCA_017515965.1 Lachnospiraceae bacterium | reverse complement strand
GATCTCAAACGGACCGACCCGGGTGCGCACAAGATGTGTCATCACGCCTCCGCAACCGAGCTTCTCGCCGATATCCGCGCACAGCGAGCGGATATAGGTGCCGCGGCCACAGGTGACCGTCAGAGTGATATCCGGAATCTTGATCTCATCGATCACGATCCTGTCGATCCGTACCGGCACAGCGGCGCGATCCACGTTCTTTCCCTCGCGGGCCAGCTCATACAGCCTTTTTCCCTGCACATGCCTGGCGCTGTACATAGGCGGAACCTGATCATAACCCCCCACAAAGCTGTCGATCACCTCACGTACCTGCCCCTCTGTCAGCCGATCAAGCACTGCGGGATCCGCCCTGCGCACAACAGTCCCTGTCTGATCCAGCGTATCCGTCTCCTCACCAAGCTTCATCTGCGCCCGGTATGTCTTTATCTCACCAGAGAGCAGGTCAGCAATACGCGTTGCCTTTCCCACGCAGACCGGCAATACGCCCTCCGCTGCCGGATCCAGTGTGCCGGCATGGCCGATCTTTCTGACATGGCAGATGCCGCGTATTTTTGCCACAACATCAAAGGAGGTCCAATGGGCCTCCTTGTAGATATTTAATACTCCGCTGATTGTTCCTGACAATGGCTGTTCTCCCTGCAATTGGTTTCATGAATCGAGCTGCTGCTCGATCAGCGGTATGATCTTCCGCATGATCTCTTCCGGGCCATCCGTATAAAATGTTGCACCGGAAGCCCTTCTGTGTCCGCCTCCGCCGCACGCCTTGGCGACAGCGCTCATATCGGCTGTTGTTCGGGATCTTAAGGATACTTTCCACTCCCCTTTTGCCTTCTCATACATAAAGGCAGCGCACTCCACGCCGGTGGTGTCGCGCATCCCGGCGACGATTGCGTCAAGGTCTTGCGGCTGCACATGGCATCTTTCCATCTCATCCATTGAGATCATCGAGACGATCACCCTGCCGTCCAGCATCAGGAAAGCGTTTTCTATCGCCTGCGCCCCGATCTTCTGTTGCTCGAAAGTCCTTTCATAATACGTTCTTGTGATCAGATCCGATGCATTGAAATCATATTCCATCAAATTCGCCGCGATACGGTGGGTCTTCGGTGAAGTGCTCGGATACTGGAAAACACCCGAATCATGAGAAATCCCCAGAAACAGATCACGGGCGATCTCATCGTTTATATACTGCGGGTCCATCTCCTCCGCCAGCAGTTCACTGGTCGAACTGGCATTCGGGCAGATCCTGTTGATATCAGCATATCCCGGGTTGCTGTAATGATGATCGATACAGACAGTCTTCCTGGCCTTTTCAAATACAGGAAGCGCGAAGCCGAGACGCTCAAGCACGCCGCAGTCCAGACTGATAAACAGATCATAGGGCTCATGCTCACTATCCGCGCTGTGACGGATCGGAATATCCTCTCCGATATACGCATAGGCATCCGGAATCTTTTCAAGATAAAGGTCTACTTCAGCTTCCGGACAAACGTTCTTGACATACCAGTACAGAGCCGTCGTTGATCCGGCACAGTCGCCGTCCGGATGCTCATGTCCGCTGATCGCGACCGAACCGGCTTCCCTGATGATCCGGTCTAATTGAATCAAATCTGTATTATTCATCGGTATTCTCAGTTTCCTCCCCGCGCATACGGATGTGCTCGGCATCTTCTTTCGTGACCGTTTCGATCTTATGGATCATATCAACCCCGTAACCGATCGACTGATCCAGGATAAAGATGATCTCCGGGGTATTGCGCAGATTCAGGCAGGCTGCAAGCTCACGCCGGATAAACCCGAGCGCGCTGTGCAGACCTTCCATGGTTTTATCCTGCTCCGCCTCATCACCGAGAACACTGATGTAGGCCTTGCAGGTCTTCAGATCCGGCGCCACCTGTACCGACACGACTGTCGTCATCGGTGAGATACGGGGATCATGGATCCTCCCTCTGATGATCTCAGCCAGCTCTTGCTGAACGCGGGCGTTGACCCGGGAGTTTTTCTGACTGTTCTTTCGCATTTTTATCTCTCTTTTTCGATCATCTTGAAAGCTTCAATCTGGTCGTCTTCCTTAATATCGTTGAAATTGGCCATGACGATACCGCATTCATAGCCGGTCTTAACTTCCTTGACATCATCCTTAAAACGCTTGAGCGATGCCATCTCGCCCTCGTATACGACGATACCGTCACGCACGACACGCGCCTGGCAGGAACGCTCGATCGTACCGTCTGTCACATAGCAGCCGGCAATGGTACCGACACCCGAGGCTTTGAAGATCTGGCGCACCTGCGCGTGTCCGAAGACTTTCTCCTCAAACTCAGGCGCGAGCATACCCTTCATAGCCGCCTCGATGTCATCAATCGCATCATAGATGACACGGTACAGGCGCATGTCAACGCCCTCCCGGGTCGCAGTTTCTTTGGCCATCGCATCCGGGCGCACATTGAAGCCGATGATAATGGCGTTGGAGGCTGAAGCCAGAATCACGTCAGACTCATTGATGGCACCGACGCCGCCGTGAATGACTTTGACAGTCACTTCGTCATTGGAGAGTTTTACAAGGCTCTGGCTGAGCGCTTCGACTGAGCCCTGCACATCCGCTTTGACTACGATCGGCAGTTCTTTCAGGTCGCCCTCCTTGATCTGGTTGAACAGATCGTCAAGCGACATTCTGGTCTTCGTCTCGTCAAGCATCTCAACCTTATGCTGCGCGATAAAAGTCTCGGAAAAGCTTCTCGCTTCTCTCTCGTTCTCACAGCAGACAAAGACTTCTCCGGCTTCCGGCACATCGTTAAGGCCTATGATCGACACCGGGGTAGACGGTCCGGCAGATTTGATCGAACGCCCGAACGAATCTCCATGGCACGTACACGTCCGTGGGCAGATCCGGCTGCGATCACATCACCTGTGTGCAGGGTGCCCTTCTGGACAAGCATGTTCGCCACAGCGCCTTTACCCTTATCCAGACGCGCTTCCAGAATCAGACCGCGGGCACGGCGATCCGGATTTGCCTTCAGCTCCAGCATCTCGGACTGCAGAAGAATCATGTCCATCAGATCGGAGATCCCCTCGCCTGTCTTGGCTGATACAGGCACAAAAATCGTGCTGCCGCCCCAGTCTTCCGGAATCAGCTCGTGCTCGGAGAGCTCCTGCTTAACGCGGTCGATATTTGCCTCTTCCTTGTCGATCTTATTGACCGCAACGATCACTTCCACCTCGGCCGCTTTGGCATGGTTAATAGCCTCAACAGTCTGCGGCATCACACCGTCATCCGCCGCCACGACAAAGACAGCGATATCGGTCGAATTGGCACCGCGCATACGCATGGCAGTGAACGCCTCATGCCCCGGCGTATCGAGGAAAGTAATCGTCTCTTTCCCGACTTTCACAACTGAAGCACCGATGTGCTGTGTGATACCGCCAGCTTCCTGACCGGTCACATTTGTCTTTCTGACCGCATCCAGAATAGATGTCTTGCCGTGGTCAACATGACCCATGACACAGACGACAGGCGGTCTCTTCTTCAAGGTCTTCGGATCTTCCTTCTCCTCTTTGAGAAGTTCTTCGATCTCATCGACCACGATCTCATGCTCACAGAGGATCTCATATTCGAGTGCGATCTCCTCGGCCTTCTCATATGAAAGCTCGGTATTGACTGTCATGATCTCGCCCTGCATGAAATATTTCTTGATGATGGCTGATGGCTGTATCTTCATCTTCTCAGCCAGCTCACGCAGCGTCAGCTTTTCCGGAATCTGGATCAGTTTGATCACTTCTTCCGGCTTTTCCTCTTTCTTGGGCTTCTGAACAACAGGTTTCTGGAACTTGCCCTTTTTGTTTCTCTGCTGTTCTCTTTCCTGACGCTCTTCATCCCGGCGGTCTTTCTTCTTCTTGTCGTTACGGCGGCGGCTGCCGGGCTTATTGCTCTGTCCCGGATCTGCAGGAGCCTGTGCCGCAGTACCGGGTTTCGGTGCCGGTTTTCTGCGGGCCGGCTCTCGCTGTTCTTTCTCAGCCGGCTTCTTTACCTCAGATGCCTGTTCAGCAACCGGAGCAGCGACTGTTTCCGTCTTCACTTCTTCTGTCAAAGGAGCAGTCTGAGGTGCGGTCTCGATGACCTCCTCCTGCGGGATGATCGGTTTTGTCTCCGGAGCTTTCTCTTCGGGAGCGGGCTTCGGTGCAGGCTGCGGCGGAATATACTCGGTCACATGTCGGCGTCCGGCCGGTCCCACCGGTCTTCCGGCGATCGGTCTTCTGCGGTCAACATCCACACCTCCGGGCCGGCGGTTATCAGCCGGTCCGCGTCGTCCGCGGAGCATCTGCTGTCCTCCCTGTGAAGGACGTCCTGTACGGCGCACATTGGCATTGTCAGAGTTTTGAGGCCTAAAGACCTGAATCAGCTTTTTCTTTTTCACGGGAGGTGCTGTCTTCTGGTCTGAAGCCTCTTTGCCCTTTGCCGGTTTTGCCGGAGCCTTTGCCTGAACCGGAGCCCCGTCTTTGGCCGGAACAGCCTTCTTGACAGGAGCAGCCTCCTGAGAAGCTTTTGTGCTCTCAGCTGCTGTTTTCTCCTTGGCAGCAGTTTCGGCTGCCGGAGCCTTCTTTCCTTTCGAATAATGCTGGCGCGCCTGATCGGCCGCGGCATCATCTACAGAACTCATGTGGTTTGCTACTTCCACGTCGTTCTCTTTAAGGAACGAAACTAATTCCTTGCTTCCGATGCCAATTTCTTTCGCCAATTCAAAAACTCTCATTTTCGCCATTGACTATCTTCCTCCCTGCTTATTCTTACGCATAGCTCCGGCCAGAGACTCATTTGTCACAGCCAAAGCACTTCTTTCTTCTTTTCCTATACTGTGCCCCAGTTTTTCTTTTTCTCCAAACTCGATCAGGGGCACGTGATAATACGCACAACTATTGTTGAATTTCTTTTTTGTATTGTCAGATGCATCCTCTGCCAGGATGAGCAGAAAAGCCTGTCCGCCTTTTACAGCCTGCTCCGCTGCAAATGATCCCGCGGCGATCCCGCCGGCCTTCATAGCCAGCGATATCAACCCATAGAGTTTCTCATCGCTCCGGTTCATTCGCTTTGATGATCTCCTATCATCCGTTCCAGTTCACGGTAAACAGACGGTGAAACGGAACAGTGTAAAGATTTGGACAGTATCTTTCTTCTCTCTGCATCTTGCAGACACTTTTTGCTGCGGCAAAGATACGCACCTCTGCCCGGCATTTTGCCTGTCATATCAACCACAGGTTCGCCTCCCTTTTCCACAGCTACACGCAGCAGCTCTGATTTAGGAAACATCCTGCGGCACGCCGCACACTGCCTCTGCGGCTTATGCATCCGCTTCTTCCTCAGCCGGCTCGTACCCTTCCTCATACTCATACTCATCGTACTCGTCTGAGTAATCTCCCAGCGCAGCCATGTAATCAGGCGGCAGCGTTCCTTCCTCGATCGCCTTGCTCTCACTCATGATATCGATCTTATAATTAGTCAGCTTGGCGGCAAGACGCGCATTCTGTCCGGATTTGCCGATCGCCAGTGACAATACATAATCAGGTACGATAACCTCGGCCATCCTGTCTTCAGGATCAACTGCCACAGAGATGATCTTTGCCGGACTCAAAGCGTTTTCAATAAAGTACGCCGGGTTTTCATCCCAGTTAATGATGTCGATCTTCTCTCCACCGAGCTGATCAACAACTGCGTTGACACGCATGCCGTTCATACCGACACAGGCGCCGACCGGATCGACATCCGGGTTGCTGGAATAAACTGCCATCTTTGTTCTGGAACCGGCTTCACGCGCTATGCCCATGATCTGGACGGTGCCGTCGCGTACCTCAGTCACTTCCTCCGTAAACAGGAGACGTACCAGATCCGGATGCGTTCTGGAGACCAGAATGCGCGGTCCGCGCGAATCATCCTTGACTTCGACCACATAGAGCTTGATCAGATCGCCCTGGCGGTAGTGTTCTCCGCGGGCCTGCTCTTTTTCGGTCAGGATCGCATTGGCATGACCGAGATTGACGCTGATACTGCGTCCGATCACTCGCTGTACGCGTCCTGTCACGACGGTGTGTTCTTTTTCTTTGAACTCGTTATAGACGACCTGGCGCTCTTCCTCGCGGATGCGCTGCAGGATCATATTCTTTGCCTTCTGTGTTGCAATGCGCCCGAACGATTTGGACTCAATCGGTACTCTGACGATATCGCCGACTACTTTCTCGGGTTCGATCAGCGCAGCCGCCTCTTTCGAGATCTCCAGTTCAGGATCCTCCGGTTCTCCGTCAACAATTGTCTTCTCCGCATAGAGTGAGTACTCACAGGTGTCGTGATCCATCTCCAGTTTGATATTATCCACGGATTTGAAGTGCTCCTTACAGGCGCTCAGCAGCGATCCTTCAATGCCTTCGATCAGCGACTCCTTGCTGATATTCTTTTCCTTTTCAAGTAATTGAATCGCTTCCAGTAACTCAGTGTTCATTCTTTCAAATCCTCCTCAATCAAAAATCAAGATGCTGCTTAACAACGGCGATTTCACCTTTTTCGAGCTTGACCGGCCCGTCTGCTGTCTCCAGCGTCAGCCCGCCGTCGTCATAATCAGTTAATGTTCCGGTTATGGTTTTGTCTCCGTCGATCGCCTTGTACAGACCGACATCGACCTTCTCCCCCATGTGGCGGACAAAATCCGCCGGCTTTTTCAGCGGTCTGTCAAGCCCCGGTGAGCTCACCTCGAACGTGTCGACATCAGCCATCAGGCCGGCTTCCTCAAGGATCGGATCAATGCGGCGGCTCACAGCCTCGCATTCATCGATCGTTACGCCGCCGCGTTTATCGATCAGCACACGCAGGCATTGGACTTTCCCTTCGCGTACGAACTCGACATCAACGAGCTCAACGCCTTCTTCGAGGATCTCCGGTTCAGCCAGTCGGCCAACACGGGACTCCAGTTCGGATTTCTTTGACATAAACCTCTCCCCTTGTACCGTAAAAGAAGAGTGAACTTTCGTCCACTCTCCTGTCAACGTCCTACTTACGGGTAGTACTATAACACAGTATTTGTAAAGTTGCAAGGGAAAATCAATAAGGATTTACTCCTTGTAAGCCTCTGCAGCTGCCTTTTCCTCTGCTTCCAGCTGCGCCGCCAGTTCAGCCTCTATCCTGGCATTTTCTTCGGCAATTCTCTGTGCCTCTCTCTCGCGATACTCCCTGTTCTGTCTCTCAACGATATCCTTGACCGCCTCTTTGTAGGAAATATCCTCGATGCCAAGCTTCTTACCGACGATTTTGCGGCAGATCTTTTCGTACAGGATCGTAAAGCTGCCGCCAATGACAAATCCCAGCATAGCGCCGAAAGCTCTCCAGACTAAAAATCCGATCAAAACAAACACGAGCCATATGATCCAGGAAGACCTCTTGATCCACTTCGGCCACCGTGCCTCCACTGCCTCAAACGCTTTCAGTCTTTCATAATTTGCCTTCTCGATCTCATCCCGATGCAGCATATAATCCACAGGTTTCATAGTCTGTCGCCTTTCATGTTCTGTATAATCAAATGTCCGTCAATATATTACTCTTTTTCCGCTTTGTTAGCAAGTTTTGTCACTCTCTATACAAGAATCGAGCAGATTCTGGTCTCCTGCGGCTCAATGCCGCTTTTGTCCATCAGTTCATACAGTTTCTCTTCATCAGCCGGATCGGCGCACCAGGCCATCCCGCACCCTGCGGAGATCTCACGCGGGACAGGTATCAGACGCTCTCCGACGCCGTTCTGTTTACAGACTGTTTCCAGCTTCATGGCATCTGCCGTTGTGTGAAATGCAATGACAAACTTGTCGATTCTTTTCCTCAATTCTATTCCCTCAATTACAAAAGTATCACTTGCTCAAGTTCTAACGATACGAGATATCTCTCTGTCACTTCTTTCCCGGTCAGCTGGGAGAGTGCCCTGGCATACCATTCCATCTGGCTGCGGTACCGCGCTGTCAGCTCATCAGCCGCCTTGACCCGGTCAGTCTTATAATCCAGGACTATGATCTTTCCGTCCTCCTCGAAATACGCATCGATCATACCCTGTACCAGAACAGTCTCGTCTGCCGGCCAGGCGTCATCGATCTCGGAGGCGGCAACACCTATCACAAAAGGCTGCTCTCTCTTTAATCTGCCGGCAGCGGCTGCCTCTCCCATCCGCCTGCACAGATCAGTCCGGAGCACACTGAGAATGCGGTTTGTCCGGATGACGGAAGCTTCCGCCTCACTGAAGTAACCCTGCTCAGTATACAACTTTAGCGCTTCCTGCAAAAGCTTTTCATTCCATGTCTTTGTCATATCCAGAAGCTGCAGCAGCCTGTGGTGGATCGTGCCCCGTTCCGCAGGTGATATCTCCTCACTCTCCAGCGCAAACCGTGGCTTGGGCATTCGGATCTTCACGGAAGGCTCAACCTGCTCTGCAGTCTCTTTACCGTACGACTCCTCCCCGAGCTGTGTCAGGAAAGCTTCTTCATCACGGCGCTTAAGCTCTGTGACCGTGACTTTCTGAAGGATCCCCGCTGCATGCTGAAACGGATATTGATAGGTCATCTGTTTTTCGATGGCTTGCGGGCTTAGCGCCTCTCCCCCGACGCAAAGCTCCTTAAAAGAGTCTCCGTCTGTTTCATCCTGAAGTGCTGACAGATGCGCGAGCTGTTCCTGATCCGCGACATAGAGTTTGACTGTGGATGCATTGTCCGCATCCTTGTCCATATCCACCATCGCCGGCAGGATCCAGTCATAATAACAGCCTGCCTGTGCGCGCAGGTGAAGCGGCAACAGTCCTCTTTCGCCCGGATCAAAGAGCCCGGTCAGCTCATCATAAGTCTGAATGCCCTTGACGCGCCCTGTCAGAATCAGGCGTTCTCTGGCTCGTGTACAGGCAACATAGAGAACTCTCATCTCTTCGCCCAGATCATCGAGCGCTATCTTGCGGCGCACGATCTGTCTGATCGGTGTATCGGCTTTCTCCCGGGTCGCGGTATCCCAGGCATAAAGACCCAGTCCGTATTCCGGATGCACGACTACTTTATTGTTCAGATCACGTTTATTAAACCCTCTTCCCATGCCGGCAAGGAATACGACCGGATACTCTAATCCTTTGGATTTGTGGATCGTGGACATGCGCACCACATCTGCCTGACTGTCAAAAAGCCCTGCTTCACCGTAGTCGACATTGTTCTGATCCATCAGTTCCATATATTCGAGGAACCCGGTCAGGCTGCCGGATCCTGTGCGGATAAAGCTGCGTGCTTTATCAATGAGCATCATGAGATTAGCGCGTCTTTGCACGCCGCCGGGCATAGCCTCCATATAGCGGCGGAATCCTGTCTCTTCCATCATCTGTGTCAAAAGACGGTCGACCGGCATATACGGCGCCCGTTCCCTGAATGAGTCTATCAGGCCCATAAACGAGCTCAGCTTTTCCCCGAGAACCGGATCTGCAGGTTCTCCCAAATATGCCTCCACAGCTTCATGGAAAAACCTGTATTCTCTCCCTGCTGCCCGAATCTGTGCCATTTCGTCATCAGAAAAGTCTCCGATACAAGAAGTCATGAGTGCGCTGAGCGGCAGATCCTGCTTCTGATTCCCGATCACTTTCAAAAAATCAAGCATCGTTCCGACTTCCAGCGTTTGAAAGTATCCGCTTGAGCGTGGCATCAGCACCGGAATGCCCTCGTCGGAAAGCGCCTCGTAAAACTCATCGCCCCAGTTTGAGAGCGACCTTGCGAGGATCACAATATCGCCGTAGCGGACCGGCCTGAGTATCTTGCTGTCCCGGTCGATCACCTGCTCGTGCGCGATCATGGCTTTGATGCGTTCTGCCACGAGGTGCGCCTCTGCTCTGGCAGGGCTTACTGCATTCCCCTCCGGATCATCGGGCACAACCCATATCTCGCAGGGACTGAGCGCATCCGGATCAGGGATATCTCGTCCCGGATTGAGCGAGGCTTTTTCATCATAAGTGATATCTCCCACGGAAGTATCCATCAGGCGCTTAAAGAGTGCGTTGACAAAATCAAGCACCTGCGGCACACTTCTGAAATTCTTTTTAAGAAGGATACAAGTGCGTTTGAGCAGGCTCTCCACCCCGTCTTCTTCATACAATTCAAAAGCGTCCTGCTTGCTGACGAACAGATCCGGTCTGGCATTGCGGAAGCGGTAAATGCTCTGTTTGACGTCTCCGACCATAAACAGATTGTAGCGGTCTTTTCCGCCTGAGACAGCTCTCAGGATCTCATCCTGAAGATAATTGCTGTCCTGATACTCATCCACCATGACCTCGGCAAAATGGCTTCTGTACTCGGCGGCGATCCAATCTGACCCGCTCTCATCCCGTGTTCTGAGAATCTGAAGCGCCAGATGCTCCATGTCGGAAAAGTCTATCACTTTACGCTCACGCTTTAAAGCCGTGAAAGCGGCATCATAGGCCAGTGTCAGGCGCACGAGTTCCCTGCCCTGACGGCAGGCTGTGCGAAGCCATCCGGTGATCCTCTCAGTGTCAAATGTAAAGAATGGTTTCTCTATTTGTTTTGTGAACTGATCTTTGATGGCACTGCGCTCTTTTTTGCATGACTCCCGCAGATCGGGGTCGATGCCCGCATCTCTTTTGCCGGGAAGACTTTGCCATGTATGAGCGCTGCACAGCTCTCTCATCTCTTCCCAGGAAGAACTGTCTTCAAGAGCACTGAAGAACTCAATATCCGCCTGAACAGCTTCCTCATACACATACGGACCGCCCGGCTCCAGGCACTGACGCAGCAGCTTTTTGCTGCGCTCCGAAAGCTCGTGCACCGTCATTGCAGTCTGTTCGCAGATCAGTCCTGCCAGCCTGCTCTCCTCAAACGGCCCTCCCTCTTCCAACTCGTAAAAGCGGAGCGCATCCTGCAGCCATGCGGCAGGCTCCGGAAAACTCATAGCCACTTTGTGCAGATCTCTTATCTGATCGATGATATTGCGGTCATCTCTTGTTCCGCCGTAAGCTTCGATGAATTCCAGGAATTCGACTCGCGCATCAGCGTATTCCTCTTCCAGCATCCTTTCCAGACACTCGGTCTGGAGCATAGTTTGCTCCCCTTCATCGGCACATACTCTGAAATCCGGCTCCAGATCGATCACACTGAACCATGTGCGGATAACAGAGGAACAGAATCCGTGAATGGTGCTGATCTGCGCCTGCGGCAGACGAATCAGTTCCTCGCGGGCTCTGGCAGATTCCTGCCTGTCTTCGCTTCCCGCTATATCCGCAAGACGCCTGCTGATCCGCTGCTTCATCTCCTCCGCCGCGCTTTCAGTGTAGGTCATCACCAACATCTCATCGACATGGACAGGGCGCACGGAATCAAAGATCCTGCTGATGATGCGTTCCGTTAAAACAGCAGTCTTTCCGGATCCTGCTGCTGCGGAGATCAACATGTCGTGACCGCGCAGACCGATCACTGTTTTCTGATCATGTGTCCACTCGATACGGGTCATTCTCCGATCTCCTGTCTCATCTTATCCAATACTTCATCGCGTTCCATCTTGTTCAATTCCCTGTAGCGCTCCTGTCTGGGCTCGAAATGACAGATATTGCGGTATTCACAGTATTTGCATCCTGTTTCCTGATCAAGTTTATACGGGCTGACTTCTATTTTGCCGTCCGCAATGCGTTGATTCTGCTGATCTGCCAGATGACGGGCATAGCGCACGATAGTGTCCATCTCCCGCTCGGAAACCGCAGAGGCATCCTTGCGCAGGTGACCGTCCTTCGTCAATCCGAACGGTGCCACGACTGAATTTGACGGCAGCTCAGAGTCCAGGCCCTGCAGCACTGCCGGATCATCCTGAAGCACACCGTTTACCTTCAGTTTCTTCACGATCTCATCGTCAGCATTCTTTCCGGCAGACGCTTCAATAAACGGATCATCTGCCCGGTAATAGAACATCGCAGCGGGAACAGGCGTAAGTTCCGTCTCCTGCTCCATCAATCTCATGGCTTCGGACATGTAGATCGGGAGCTGGATCTGAAGACCGTAGTATTCACGCAAAAGGTCAAAGCTCTGCTGCCCGGTCTTGTAATCAAGCACTTTCAGATAAAGCTTATCCTCCTTTGCCAGAGTATCGAGCCGGTCAATGATACCGGTTCCGAAATCCAGCTCATACGCATAAGGAGTAAAGGTGCCGGCGGCAATCTGTCTGGTCAGAACGTCGATACTGCGTGTGACCAGGCGCTTCACGCGCTCCATCCCGTAGGCTTCCCGAGCGGAAGCACTGAGCTGATCATATCCGCCGTCTTGCACTGCCTCTTCCACCGCTTCATCGATCCATTGTTCCCGGGTCTGATCCGGCACGTCCGGCCAGTTCATCTGCTCACGGGTCACCCGTTTTCCGTAGAGCTCCAGAGCCGCATGAAAAACTGACCCGAAATCACTCATTTTAAACTCAAAAACATCTCTCTCCTGCAGCTTGATACCGTATGTCAGAAAATGCTTGTAGGGGCACTGTGCATAGGTCTGAAGCTGAGAGATACTTCTTTTTCTGTCAGGCGGATACAATTCTGCCAGCACTTTGCCTGTCAAATGCGCTGCACAGCGTCTGTGAGCGCCTGCACGGCGCATCAGCTCTATCTCCCGTGAACATGCCCCGCTCCTGTCAAACCAGTCCGCCAGAGCCTGCCACAGCGCCTGCTGCCGGCGGTTCTGATCCCCGCGTCCCGGGTGCATCATCTGCTGCAGATGCGCTGAGAGATAGTCGATCCCGTATTCCGGAGACAATCCCGAAGCCTCCTCCAGAAAGCTGTCGGATGTCATCACATTCATAGACGGATATTTTTCAATCAATTCTCTGATCAGATAGGAAGGTTCATCCGCTTTGCCCTCCCTGTCTGAGCAGGCCCAGGTCACGCACAGATACTCCGTCGGTTTTGTCAGATGCTGGTAGAGATAGAAACGCTGCGACCAGGTCTTTTCTTTTGCTCCGGGCGACAGCTCCAGATCCTCATCCAGAAAGACTTCCCTGTCCCACCTGGAGAGCAGTCCCGCCTGAGCGAGATTGCCGGGCAGGAAAGACGCACCCGCTCCGACAATGATCAGGGCCTTTGCCTGCGGTATTCTGGTTCGCGTCATATCTCCGATCAGAATATGATCCCGTGTGCGCGGGATAACGCCGATCCTGATCTCGTTCAGTCCGGCATCAAGGAGCTGTGCATATTCACCCAGCGTCATTTCCTGATCGCCGATGAGCTCTGTGAACTGATCGAACAGGTGCATGAGAGATTCATAGATCTTTTCATACTCCTTCACCGAAGGGCCATCGCCCTGTCCGGCGAAATAGTCTGCGGCATTCTCCAGTGACCCGATGGCGTCATCCTGTTCAAGGAACCGATACAACGCTTCGCTGTATCCTGTCACTGTCAGTGTATTTCCTGAAACAGCGCGGTGAAAACCATCCAGCCTCTCGAGCACGCGTGCGCGCAGCGCATCAGCCTGTTCATCACCCGTTTGCTTCCGCCACTGCCGGTAACCTCTCAGGCCGCGCGCTGTCAGCTCGTTGTCGAGCGAATCGATCTCCTGTGTACTCATATCACCGAAACCGGTGCGCAGAAATCCCATCACACTTGCCTGCGCGTAATCAGTCAGCTCAATATCGATCAGGCCGCGCACATATCGGACAAATGCATTATCCATCACGGAGTGTCTGTGATCGATAAAGAACGGAAGCTTATAGCGCACAAATATCTCGCGAAAGTCTTCCACATAAGCATCCATATCACTGGCAACAACGGCAATATCCCGGTAATGCCAGTCATGATCACGCATAAGCTGTGCCGCTTTCTTGGCGGCCAGCATCACTTCTGCGCGCGGATCGGTGGCGGCAAAAAGCTCTATCTGTGCCGACGGATCTTCTCCTTCATAGACACAGGCGTTATCCCGGAACAGATTGGTTTCAAGAAATGACAGCACCTCTCCGCTGTTTACTTTTCTTACTTTAAGCATACAGGGATCAGCCTCAGGGAATGATTCCTCACGGGCTGTATTTCTAAGAATCCGGACCATACGACGGCTCATACCGAACAGCTCATACGGATCGCGGTAATCATAAGGATCGACAGACGGATCGATCGTCACAGACACAAACATGTGTCCGCACACTTTCATCAGCTCGCGGATAACGGACATCTGAACGGGTGTAAAGCCGGTAAATCCGTCCAGCGCAATGACGCTGTCCCGCAGCAAGTCAGAATCCGCAATGCAGTCAGCCAGAACAAGCAGCATCTCTTCTTTTGTCAGATAGCGCTCGCCCAGGCCTTCCCTGAAAGCATGAAAAAGGATCCGCAGATCCCGGAGCTTCATCGACAAACCGGCGCTCTGCCGCTGGGTCTGCTCCTGGAGATATGCCAGATCCTCCTCGTCAATTCCGTACTGCATGAATTCTGACAGAATGGACTTGACTTCTGTTATATAACCGGGCCGGCGGATACCTTTTTTCAGTACCGTCAGCTCATCTTCAACGTTTTGTACGACCCGCTGCAAAAGCAGGCTCTTGCCGACATCATCAAGAATCACACGGGAGAGCTTCCCTTGCTCCTCAAAGATACGGTGAGCCAGACGGGCAAAACTGACAACATCGACATTTAATATGCCGGCATGGCTGCTCGCCTGAACCAAAGCGCGCTGCATCTCGATGGTATACTGTTCCGGCACGATCACAAACAGCGTCCTGTCCGGCTTTTGTTCAGCCAAAGCCAGTGTCCGCCTGATCAATTCAGTTGTCTTGCCGTAGCCGCTGCCACCGAAAATGAATTGAAGTGCCATTTACCCGCCCTATCTTGTCTGCAGGAACTGATACTCCCGGGTCATTTTCTGATCATCCGGGAAATCGGCCAGATACTGCTGTGCACACTCTTTGGCTTTATCCCACTGTGATGTCTTCTCGTACGCAAAAACGAGTTGATACCGCATCTCCTGCTTTAATTCTCTTGAACCGCTCTCATCCGCGATTCCTTTCTCAAGCCAGACGATGCTCTCCTGATACTTTTCCTGTCCTATATAAGAGAGGGCCAACAAATTGCATATCTGTGCATCCGGGTTGGTTCCTTTGTCAAGAGAAGACTCCAGAGCATTGGACGCTTCCTCATATTTCTCCAACTCGTACAGTGCAATGCCTTTGCCGCGATATGCCTCCGCCTCGTCTTTTCCTTTTGCGATAGAAGCATCAAAACAGGCGATGGCATCCTCGTATCTCTCCTTCTTTAAAGCATTGACCCCGCTGCGCAGATCACGGTCATGCCAAATGAACCAGAGAATCAGACCAGCGATAAACAAAATCAAAAGAATCACGATCAGGCGCATTACAATGCCTGCCGTATCTTTTCTGCGTCGTCTTCTGTTTGATCTTTTGCGTCTTTTCTGAGCCATAAGAATCCGGCCTCCCCAACCGGTTACAATAAATCTGTCAAAAGAATTTTAAGTCCGAGCAGTATCAGAACAACACCTCCAAGCCTTTCCGCATTACCGGAAAACCTGGTCCCCGCCGCCTTTCCGATATAGACTCCGGCAAAAGATATGGCGAAGGTGATCAAACCGATACATATGACAGCCAACGGCAGTGAAACCGAGACCAGCGCCAGTTAAACGCCTGCCGCAAGCGCATCGATACTGGTCGCCACGGCGAGCCACAGCATCGTTTTGAAAGAAAAGGAAGCATCCGCCTCCTTCTCCTCATCGAATGATTCCCGTATCATATTGATTCCGATCAGTGCCAGAAGTGCAAATGCGATCCAGTGATCAAACGCCTGGATCGCCTGCCTGAAAGCATTTGTCAGAAAAAAGCCGATGCACGGCATCAGCATCTGAAAAAAGCCGAAATACGCACCGCAGATCAGAGCGTGACGCATCCTCACCTTCGGTGTGGCAAGCCCTTTGCATACAGAGACGGCAAACGCGTCCATAGCCAGGGACACG
>JAFWDW010000015.1 GCA_017515965.1 Lachnospiraceae bacterium | reverse complement strand
TTCTGGACTTTCGTCTTGCTGCGCGAGAACGGATTGAGCTTCCGGAAATAAAGGACGCACACCGCGAGGATCGCGCCGAGCTGAATGACGACCTCGAACATCGTTTTAAAATTCTGCGCGACATTTAGGTGCAGGATGTTTTCGACCAGAATCAAGTGTCCGGTGCTGGAGACCGGCAGCCACTCTGTGATACCCTCGACAATGCCGAGGATAATGACTTTTATCAGATTACCCATTTATATCCCCTTTTTTAAAACTTACTCCTTGGTGAAGACCCAGTCATCTCCACCGATATCCTCAAACAGAGACTTTTTAAAGGTGATCGTATCACCATCAATTGAACCGGTATCTTTGGTTCCGTCAGCTTCAAGTTTGATCGTTGTCCCGTCCAGAGTAAAAGTACCGGAAGTTGAAGCTTTTTCCTTCATATCAGCACCGGCAAATGATTCCTCCAGGCTGGTTCTCATCTGATCCATCAGCTGTTCGATCTGCTCATCGGTGACCATCGATTCATCGACGCCCATCGCTTTGACGATCGCCAGAATAAAGTCTCTGCTTTCTTTCTCAAATACCGCACTAAAGGTATCGGCAAAGCTCTCGACATTGATCTCAAGGTCGAATGTCTCATCTTCCCTTAGCGTCAGGACAAAGTCACCGGGGATCTCACTCTGAAACTCAAAATCCACCTCTTTGTCTTCACCGAGAGACTCTTCCAGACCTTCCTTAAGTCCGTCATTGATGTAACTCCTGCAGTCCCTTGTGCACGTATAAGTACCCGCCACATCTTTGGCTGTCAGTTTCTTTGCGCAGCCGGCCATCAGGCACGATGCCGCCATAACCAATACGAGGCAAATCGCCAAAACTCTTCTTTTCATCTCTTGTTCTCCCTTCTGCGTTTGCAGATCTCATAGTCTGTGTCTATTTTACAGTAAAACAAGGCGCATTTCCACTCATTTCATGTGATCCATTGGGGTGCATTTACACAATTCACATTCTGTTACTTCACGCTTGCGCTTTTAACATCCGCGCCGTACAATAAAAAAGATCTTAAAAAACAGTATAGGAGGAAAAACCATGGCAGAAACATTAACAACGATCAAAACCAGACGCAGCTGCAGAGCTTACAAGCCTGAGCTGATCGAAGAAGAAAAACTCAATGCGATCATCGAGGCCGGCACTTACGCCGCCACCGGTATGGGCAAGCAATCACCGATCATCATCGCTGTCACAGACAAAGCTATGCGCGACAAACTCTCGAAAATGAATGCCGCCGTTTTCGGCAAGGACATTGACCCGTTTTACGGCGCGCCGGAGCTTCTGATCGTCCTGGCGGACAAGAGCAGACCGACGTATGTCTATGACGGAAGCCTTGTCATGGGCAATATGATGCTCGCCGCGGCCGATCTCGGCGTCGCAAGCTGCTGGATCCACAGAGCGAAAGAAGAGTTTGAGAGCGAGGAAGGCAAGGCCATCCTGAAAGATCTCGGTATCGAGGGCGATTATGAGGGCATCGGTCATCTGGTGCTCGGCTACGCTGCTGCACCGGCAGGCGAGCCCGCTCCCAGAAAAGAGGATTATGTATACAGGATCTGATCTTTAAATCTCATACAATAAGCAAAAGCAAGGCAGCGGATCTTGACTGCCTTGCTTTTTTGTTCTGTTTGTTTTATCCGGATCCGGTTTAGTTTGTCGGATTTTTCTCCCATCCTGCAGCGATCTTTGCCTTCAACGTCTCAAAATCCCTAAGACCGCTCAAGGCGTCATACGCTTCCACGCAGGAAGCGCCTGTCCCTGCTGCCAGATGCATCACATCTTCCGGGGTCTCACCGTTTAACATCGCTGTCAGAAACGCTGCGATGCTCGCATCTCCGGCACCGGTTGCCGAGAGGATACGGTCTGCTTTATAGCTTCCCTCAAAATGTGAGAATCCGCCCCATTTCTCCGGATCTATACCAATGATACCGGCGAGACCGGAAAGTGCATCTTTGTCTGCTGCGCAGCAATACATCCCTTTAAGGCCGCACTTGAGCAGTGTGATCTTCACGCCCATATCCAGGCATTTCTCCGCCAGCGGAATGATATCCTCATCGATACTGAGATCTTTTGTCACATCCCTGCCTGCCGCTCTTTCCTGCCACGCATCATAGCGTTCATGATCCAGCATATAGCACAGCTCTTCTATGCTCGGGACAAAAATATCGACATACGGAAGCGTATTCTGTAAGATCTGCGCCCAGTCCTGCTGCCCCGCCTGGGAAGCGGGATCGACCGCCGCCAGATCAAGAGAAGTAACGATGCCGGCTCTGTGCACATGTTCCATCAGGGCGGTCAGACCGCGTCCACCGTCCTCATACATGCGGCGCATCTGAGGCGGATATCCGAAGTGAAACAGTGCCGCATCAGAAAGCTCTTCCTCCGGCACATCCTCAGGACCGAACGCATCGTTGGCACCGGGATTGTGTATGAATGTCCTGTCAATACCGGGAACCGCGAGAACAATCGAATACGAAGTGCTCTCAGTATCGGAACTGATCATCCGGTACGCAGTGCCATACTGATCGAGGATATTGAGGATCATACTGCCAAAACTATCCCTGCCGATCTTGCCGATGAGTGTGACATCCGCGCCCAGAAACTGCATCGCCAGGCCGGTATTGGCAACTGAA
>JAFWDW010000155.1 GCA_017515965.1 Lachnospiraceae bacterium | reverse complement strand
GCAGAGTCAGAGGGGAGCCGTCCCCAACATGCTCAGCAGTACGATCAGAACCAACGCGATGACTTGTTTGATATTATCCATTTTCAGTTCCCCCTTATTCGTCTGTGCGGATCTGACGATCCTGCGTTTCATTTCGCTTTCAAATAGATTATCTGATATCCGCTGTACATCTGTCTGCACACCTGAGCAAAGGTTAAAAAAGCGACCAATCTCCAGATTGATCGCTTTTTATGTACTTTTTGTATTGAGCGCTACGCGCCGCCGGACAGAATCAGATCTTCAACTCAACCTCAACCGGCGCCTCGACAAGCTTTGCAAAAGTCTCTCCGTCCTCCGGTTTGCCCACGATGTTTCCGTAGTGAGTCGGAATGGCGACAGCCGGCTTCATGGCATTGATCAGTCTCGCCGCCTTCCTGGCATCCATCGTGTACGTACCACCGATCGGAATCATCGCAATATCACAGTCCACCGCTTCAGCCTCTTTGGTCGCATCAGTATCACCGGCGATATAGACACGTTTTCCGCCAACCTCGAGGATATATCCGACCCAGCCGGCTTTCTTCGGATGGAAAGGCTTGAGCATATTATAAGCCGGAACTGTCTCAAACTTCAGCCCTTCAATTTCGTATGATCCGCCGGGACTGACAGTCTTGATCTCCCCAACCATATCTGCTGCTTCCTGTGCCTTCTTCGCCATTTTCTCAGGCACTACCAGAATCGCATCTGTTTTAGCGATCTTAACGATATCCTCCGGTGAAAAATGGTCAAAGTGATCATGCGTGATCAGAATGAGATCTCCGTCTTTCGGATCGCCCTCCACTTTAAAAGGATCGATATAGATCGTCAGGTCTGCATCCTTGATTCTGATACTGCTGTGGGTCAATACTGCGATGTTTTCTGTCATGATTTCTTCCTCTTTTTGAAATCCTTTTCAATCTTTTTCTTCCATCCGGCACTGATCGGCATAGAACATGTTCGCGCTTCTATCACCGCGTCCCCGACAACCTCATAGTTCAGTGCTGTGCCGATATGATCGCTGTGATACGAAACCGCTCTGTCAGCCGTTATCCCAAAACTCCCCGCAACTTCGATCGCATCCATATTAGCTCCAAGGAAAAAGAACTCCCAGCCGTGCGACTCTTTCTCCTGCTCCACCATACGTTTCACAGTGCTTAAGTCGTACTGATGGCTGGCGTTTTCCATGCCGTCTGTCGTAATCACAAAAATCGTCTTCTCCGGTACATCCTCCTCGCGGATATATTTATGGATTGTTCTTATGTGGCTGATCGCGCCGCCGACTGCATCGAGAAGGGCCGTACATCCGCGTACATAATACTCCTTCTCTGTGATCGGCTTTACTTCGCTGATCGGCACTCTGTCGTGGATCACATCGGAGACGTCGTCAAAGAGAATCGTCGACACGAGAACCTCTCCCTCGACTTTCTTCTGCTTCTCGAGCATGGCGTTGTAACCGCCGATCGTATCGCTCTCAAGTCCTCCCATGGATCCGCTTCGATCTAAGATCATCACCAGTTCTGTCAGATTTTTCTTCATAATACTTGCCCTCCTTTGGCTTTTTGTTGAGGCAAGTATAAAAGAAAGGGGAGGGAGAATGGTCGCCTCTCAGGCGACAAAAACGAACCCTTTCAGCGTCAAGCCAGCCGGCCTCCCAGAAGTGGCTGATCATACCGGAAAAGCAAGGCATTGACATCGACCAGTTTAAATATCCTATGCTCGATGCAATAGCGCACGATCAGGTCTGCACGGCTGCTGTTAGATAATGCATATCCTGCCCGTCCGATCAGGTCAATCGTCTCATCGAGATTAAGTTCCAGCGCCAAAGCCAGTGCCAGCGCGGTCTGCTTGCGTGGACGATAATCCGCGTGGCTGCGGATCTTCGAGAAATGTCGCCGATCGATGTCCGCCTTTTTATAAACAGCCGTATCCTTCAGCCCTTTCTCATCAATGATTTTCAATAATGACTCCTGAAAGGTGTCGTCGACATCATCGAGAATATCATCCAATTTCGAGCTGTCAGGCGGAGGCGCATAACATGCAACACTCTCGTCCCTGATCTGACCTGCACCATAGGTCGGCATCATTTGCGGGAAGGGCGCTTCCGGCGGAGCTGACTGGCACACCGGTGCCGCAGACAGCTCGATTTCATCTGCCATCAGGGATTGAGGAAGATTCTCCTCCAGATACCGGTCGAGACCTTCCAGAATACCATCCGGGATTTTGGCTTTATGTTTTAGATATCTGATAATCAATTCAATACCTTCCTCCTCTAATACAATTCCTTCAGGACCAACACCGTGATTCCCGGATTATCGCCCGGAATAATACGTTTGATTTTCGATTCATAGCGATATTCATCACGGATCATCGATCGCAGGCTCGTGCCGTGATTAAACCCGTGAATGAGGTGGATCTGATAGGTCGCGGGAGAGACATCAGCCAACGCCCGGTCAATCACCCGGATCGCCTCCTGCTGTGTCTTGCCGTGCAGATCGATTTTGACAAACGGTGCACTCACAAAGACCCTCCCCTATCTATATCAAAAATAACTGCCTCTACCATCTCTCACCACCTGGTCCCAAACGTATACTCGCTCTCATCAACTGGGATGATCTTCACATCCATTTTCTCGATCTTGATCCACTTCCCCTGCTGGATAGCCTGGATCACCTGATCGATCTGTGACTCGGTGCCCTGGATCTCCATCGAGACAGTACCGTCATATTCATTCATGACCCAGCCGGTAGCACCGTAATGCTGCGCAGCGCGAATGGCGCGGTAGCGGAAACCCACGCCCTGCACCCAGCCATGAAATCTGATATATTTGCGGATAACAGGTTTTTTCTCCATAGTTTATAACTGCTCCTTCACATACTCCAGCAACCCCGCACATCCCGCTTTGATCTCTCCCCAAGCGGTGTCGAAGTCTTTCGTGATCCATGGGTCCGCGATCTCCACGCCCGCATGGTCCGTGTAATCGAGAAGCTTCGAGACCTTGGAAACATCGCCAAAAAGCCGGTAGATCTCTCCCACGTTGAAATCATCCATGCAGATGATCATATCGTTCTCGTCAAAATCTTCCTGAGTCATCAACCGCGCAAAATGCTCCTCGCATTTGATCCCATGATCGAGCAGCCGCTGCTTCGCGCGGGCATCAAAAGGGATACCGACAGCCTCGTGCGCCGTACCCGCCGACGAGATCTCAAATCGGTTCGCAAGCCCCGCATGATAGACCATATCTTTGAAAAGATACTCTGCCGACGGACTGCGTCCGACATTACCATGGCAGACGAAAAGGATCTTCTTT
Source organism: Lachnospiraceae bacterium (assembly GCA_017515965.1). Lineage (GTDB taxonomy): Bacteria > Bacillota > Clostridia > Lachnospirales > Lachnospiraceae > RUG842. Next base: position 6,005 of record JAFWDW010000155.1, on the reverse strand, counting down.
TTCATATACTGCTCTCCTGATTTCATCGTTGTCACACTTCAATGGGTAGAATTGCTTATCAAGTGTATTATATTACAAATTGCAAGTTTGTGCAGAACCCCAAAGATCAAAGCACCCGCTGCCGGAAATATGATATCATAAGACAGTAAAGTGCACATAAAAAGGCCGCGGGATTCATTCCCGCGGTCTTTTTTAATCATCTTTTTGGAACACAGCGCCGGGATCATAGATCTTGACGACGTTACCTTTCCTGAGTTTGTAGCCGGACACTTTCTTCCGGTAGAGCGTCTCCGTATCCTCCTGCCAGGAATTGGTCTCCCTCTCCCTGTCGTAGGATTCCTGTGAGGGGTAAATCGTGATATCGATCTCCCTCTTCCCCTGGACCGGTGTGATCGTATATCTGCCGGCCGGCAGCTCTTCATCCTCGCCAACGACGTAAACGCCGTACAAAACCATCTTGCCGCTCTCCTTAGACTCCACGTACTGCTTGTGCTCATGCAACGTGATAAGCGTCGCCGCGAGCAGACCAAGGCACGCCGCGGCCAGAACTCCGCAGACGATACGGTATTTTTTAACGGTACTCTTGAATGTCCTGTCTTTCTTCTTTACATCATAGCCGCATTCATCACAGAATGTCGCCTTGTCTTCCAGCTTGGCTCCACAATTTTCGCAATACATACTTTACTTCTCCCCAATATAATAGAATCCGTTAGATACATGACCGTTCATGGTGGTGAAGGTCAGATGCTCATATTCCTGACGGGTGAAATCCTGCAAGAGTTCCTCGATCCACTGCTCCGAATGATGCCGGACCACTGCGCCCTCCGGCAGTTCGAACGCTCCAAACACGCCCAGCTGTTTCTCATAATAGTGATATCTGGAAACATTCCGCTGATCAGAGTTCAGCAGGAAATCATTGACATAAATGATGCCGCCCGGCTTCAGGATCCTGTGGATCTCCGATACCAGCTGCTTCTGATCCTGATCGCCCACAATACAGGTCAGGACGGCAAACAGGATGACCGCATCGACACTGTCATCCGGCATATCGATCGTATCGTCCTCCTTGACGCGCAGATCCAGTCCGGGGAATTCCCTCTTTCCGCGCTCGATCATCCCGGCGGAAAAATCAAAGCCAACCAGCTGTGTATAGCCCAGCTGCTGCAGTTCATTCAGCGTTCGCCCATATCCGCAGCCGACATCCACGATCAGCGCGTCTTTCCCGACATACTTCGAAAATGCCTCCGCCTGAAAAGGAGTCGTGAATTCTTTTTTCTCTGAAACACTGTCCCAATAGTCTTTCTGGTTCATTTTCTCCTCCTTTTACAAACTGTCATTTAAAATCGCATCGATCACGATTTTACCGGCGTTAAACGTGTTATCCATCGCGGTTTCGAAGATGTCCGCCGACTCCTCGCTGTCCTCTGTGGCGAGAGAATCATCCGATTGTTCACCCCACAGATCCTCCGGTGTGACGCCGAGCATGAACACATCCATGTTCACGCTCCCCCGGATAATGATATAGCGGTCCAGCATGCCAAAGCCCTTGACGACATTGCCGACAGCCACATCTTCCATTTCGGTGGACGCATAGGGATCGGGGCATCCGTAATACTCTGCCATCAGCACGGCGTTCTGGTGATCATATTCGCCCTTCCAGAAATCATCAGCGGAAACTGTCGTTCCCTTGAGCACCATGGGATCACGGTCGGCCCACTCTTCGCCCGGGAATGATTTTTTCATAATTTCTCTGGTGCGCTCTGTCGTCTCCGGTTTAAAATCCTTGACCAGATCATAGACACGGCCGGTCAGTTTCTGGTCCAGCTTGACCACGGATGTGCTGTCAAATTCATCATCGTGGAACCACGTCGGATGCGAATCATCAGTGAGCTCCCGCGGATCCGCGTGATGCCCCAGATCATAGTCAATCGCGGCCGTGATGACATACACATCGCCCATGACGCCGTACCCCTTCGCGCAGCCCGTGCACCCAGTAGACAGGATATACGCGTCAGAAAAATCAAACCGCTCATCCGCGAGAATAGCGTAAGTATTGACCGCAGAACTGACTTTGCCTTCCCCGGCCACGCAGAGCGCCACGCCGTCTTTGACATAGAGCGTCACATCCCAGATGCTGTTCTCAATCTTGTACTCATCGCCGCCCTTGACATACTCGTCATAATACAGCTGCGCCTCGCCCGGAAAATCTCCGGTCATTTCTCCCAGCTCAAACTTGGGCAGGATCAGCACCTTGATCGGGATCTTCTCCTCCTCTTTTTTCCGGGAAAAGCACCCCATAAGCAGAAAAGCGATAATCACCGCGATGACCGCCAACCCTATCATTCTCTTTTGATGACTCATTCCTTAATTCTCCTAAATACCCAACAGTTCTGTTCCTGTCTTCTCTATTTTACCATAATCATCCTGCTTTCCAAGAAAGAAGTGAAAAAAGGAAACACCCTCCGTCAGGAAGGTGTTTCCGATACGTGATCTGAGTTTTAAATTGTTGTCTGCCTAGACGGCCGCGTAGGTGCCGCTGATCTTTCCCTCGGCGAGGATGTTTCCATCCACGCCGTCCGCATTTTCATCAAGCGCCGCCCTGACCGCTTCGACGCTGACACTTTCGGCGTCGAAGTTGCCCGGGTAAGAAGATGCGGGACCCGCCAGCGCGAACACGTAAATCACATAGTCATGGATGCCTTCAGGGGGATAGGGCCCGACATATTCATTGAATATCCCCTCGGGGATCTCGTCGTGCGCGAAGCCCGGCTCCCTGATTCCGCAGGCTCTCCAGTGAAGCCAGTAATCCGTGTCATACTCGTCAATCATATACACAACATATTCAGCGGCGCCTTCCACACTCTCCCAGCTGAGCTCCGGAGAAGCGTTGTCACCGGCGGCTGTGTTGGAGATGGAATCATCCCATTTGCCGTCGTGAAGGTCCTGTGATGTCACTTTGATTGTTTTCATGGCAGACACCTTATGCTGTAACTGCTTTGACATCATCGACAGCCAGCGCGATCATCTTCTTGATCTGCTCGACATTGTCTTTCTCCGGCTCGCAGTAGAGCAGGATGTCGTTGCCGGCATAGCCACGGGCCAGTCTGATGTTGGACGGGATATCCTCGTCGACGATCTTGTAGACGATGTCGTAACCGCTCATATCGCACCAGCTCTTGTTCTCAAGAAGCTTGTCGACAAATCCCTTCCATGCGGCCTCATCCTCAAAGTCAACTCCCGGTATTGTGTAGTTGTAGCGGAGAAGCATTCTGGAAGCTTTCTCAAATTCATCGATAGCTCCGATGACCTCATCAGCTGTTTCAGCATTCGGCTCCTGAGCAAAACCTGCTTCCTTCCAGTCATTGATATACTTCTTTGTCTCGTCGTTAAAGAACAGGACAAGCTGGCTTGCTTTCGGTTTGCCGGTGGCATAAGAAATGATGATATAAGAAGCCAGGCTGAAGATCAGGCCAATGATAACCGGATCAAGACCGGACCATTTGCCTGTGAGTGACAGCGCATAGAACAGAATATAGGAAACAGAACCGAGAATGAAGCTGCAGAGCGCTCCCTTCTCATTGCCGCGTCTCCAGAACAGGGCACCGATAATCGGAACCGCATATCCGCAAGTCGCAAGGGATGCGGATGCGAGAACCGCGTCGAGGATCGACGGAAGAATGAATCCGAGGATACCGCCGGCGGCGAGTGTGATCGTCACACAGATACGGGACGCGCGCACCATTTCCTTCTGGCTGGCCTGCGGTCTGAAATAACGCTGATAGATATCCTTGACCAGGTTCGAAGCTGATGACGATGAGAAGTTGGAAATATTCGACATCGCGGCAGCCATGAATCCGACCAGGATGATCGGGATCAGCCAGTGCGGTACGACTTTCTCCATCAGGTCATAGACGACCAGCTCATAGTTGTAATCGCCGAGTTTTTCCGGGCTTCCGATAACGCCGAACGCCGCGACCGCCATCAGGATCGTCGATACATAAGCGCCCGCTGTAAAAAGAGCACCGAGCAGAGAGCCTCTGTAGGCTGTCTTGGAATCCCGGGCCATCCAGACACGCTGCCACGGATCCTGCTCTGTCGAGAAAGCGGGCAGGTAGGAAATCAGCAGAAGAAGTGTCGTTCCGATGCCGAATCCAAAGAAATTCCACCAGCTCACATCACTCCCGGCAATGTGAGGTGCCGTGGCTAAAGTTGCCCCGGTGGCACCCTCCACAGCTCCCGAAGCCAGTGCGCCACTTGCGTACTTAAGGCCGAGGAATGCGACCGCGAAGCCAACGATCAGAAGCATGACATACTGAATAACCTCAGTCAGGACAACAGTGTGCATACCGCCGATGTTGACATAAATCATGGTGGCGATAATGATAATGACACCGCCGATCCAGCCCGGCCATCCGAAGAATGTCTCGAAGACGTAGCTCATCGCGATAAACTCCATAGCGCTGTAGCCTGCGAACGCGATCAGCAGGATAACGGCAAGCGGCGGACGAACCGCACTGCTGTATCTCATCTCCAGCATCTCTGCCTGTGAGATAGCACCGACCTCACGAATCTTTCTGGACAGGAAGATACCGATGATCAGAATCGCCAGCACATTGGGAATACACAGATAGAGCAAGGCGCCCATACCTTCTGAATACAGCCAGCCTGCCTGCCCGGTAAAGCTCGACAGACCGAACCAGGATGCCGCAAGGCAGAAAGCCATACGCGGCACGGAAAGTCCTCGGTCAGCCATCCAGTAGGACTCCATGTCCTTATTTCTGTGAGCCTGGCGTATACCGATATAAATCAGAATCGCCAGGTAAGCGATAAATAAGATGATTGTAAAAGCTGTCATATGTTCTCCTCCTTTCACCAAACAAAAAGCGCCTCAGAGAAACTCCCTCTCTGAGACGCCATTGCCTCTAAAACAACTTTACTCCTTTTTGCTTTTATTTGTCAAGTCAGACAGCTTCAGCCTTCCAAACTCTCATAAAACTTAACGGCAGCCCCGATCTCATCTTCCGTCGGATGGCCTTTTGCTATCCCGCCTACCAGCTTAAACGGTCCAAATGTGTCAAAGCCCAGGCACAGGAATTCTCCGAGGCTTTCACAGCCCTGCTTCTTCGCGATGGCTTTGATGCCTTTAAAGTAAAGCTTTCTCATCGACCCGCATGTTGCGATAAAGAACACTTTCTTTCCGCTCGGAAGAGATGTGGAGGCTGCCTCAAGAACCTGCTTGGCAAAACTGCTGTAATAGATTCCGGAAGCAAACCCGATGCGGTCATACTTCTCCAGATCGACCCCTTTCTTCTCCGTCACGTCGATCAGATCCACGTCGTACTTTTCCGCAATCGCATCCAGAAGCTTCTTTGTGTTCCCGTGATGTTTAGAATAATACAAAATAGCTGTTTTCATGCTTCTTCACCTCGTACATCGGTTTTTTTACTGTAAAACGAGATCAGCCCGTCGATGAGCGTATCTGCCGTCTGATCTGCCGTGAGCGGGTACTTATCCTTTAGATTACGCAGAAAGCCCTCCAGCGCATACTTCTTGAGCAGCAGATCTGCAGTCTCGTCTGAAAGACCGTATTTCTCCTGCAAGACAGTTTTTACTTCAGATATGAATTGCTGAACGTCCATATTACTCCGTATCCTTCTTGTAAAGCAGGAAATATGCCCCGCAGAATACCAGCACGCCGACCACTGCAAAGACCGCTTCAAGCGCCCACGGAGACAACGTGATGATCTTACCGAGCTGCAGCGCCGCGAAGAAATCGAATACGGCATGCAGCAGGATCGCCAGCGGATACAGCCAGAACTTTCCCTTGTCCCTGCACGCGTAGAAGACCAGTATCGAGCTCCCGATATGGAACAGCATCGCGAAGATTCTCTCCACTATACCAACTGCCAGATCACCAAAGGAGAATGCCGCAATCTGCGCCGCCTGTGCATAGACGGTATCCACCTGCTCCGGCGCCTTCTGGATCACCTGGTCGATCACCGTCT
>JAFWDW010000014.1 GCA_017515965.1 Lachnospiraceae bacterium | reverse complement strand
CGGACCGTACACATAGGTCGCACCGTTCGGTCCGGTCAGAGGATTGTCGACGTCGCACATGACCGTGAAATGAGACCCTATTATAATAGGAAGAAACTCATCCAAATTGATGCTCTCAATGTTGATCAATTCCTTCCCGCACATGCGCTCAATAGGATCTCCATCCTTGTCGCAGAAGACCGCGCCGAGCGCCTGCATCGCGCCGGTCCCGCCGTCGTTGGTCGCGCTGCCGCCGATTCCGATCAGAATATCACGGTATCCTCTGCGGATGGCGTCTTTGATCATCTCTCCGGTGCCATATGTACTCGCATTTAGGGGATCCAGGCGGCCATTTAGCCTCTCCAGGCCATTCGCCTGCGCCATTTCGATGATTGCCTTGTCTCCATACCCCAAATAAGAAACTTTTTCTTTGACATTAGCAAGAGAACCATTAACTTCGATGTGATATTCTTTCACTTGAGGCTGTTCAGCGAGTGTTGCGCTTGCCGTTGCGGCATCGGCGTTCCCCGCCAAAGCCAATCGCATCGCCTCGACCGTGCCCTCTCCGCCATCGGCGATTGGGAGCATTTCAACCTCCGCGTCAGGGCACACGTCAAGTATCGCCTGCCGTATGATCTCGCAGACGCGCACAGCGCTCATGGAATTCTTGAATGAATCGGGTGCAAGTAAGATCTTCATGCTAATACTATAGCACAAAGTGTCGAAAACTGTCGAAAAGTGTCGATGGATATCGACTGGTTTGAGGTGTTGTGATCTGGTATCCTCTTATGGTAAACCGAATAGTATTCTGGATCTTGATATTTATGTGATTCAGACTATCGATTACAGGTAAATGAAGCATATTCTTGGCCCGGGAATAGTCCAGATTTATTTGATTTAAACATCTGGACTACTCAGAACCTGTTTCATTACCTTTTCCGTAGTCCAGATCATCCAAAATACAAGGTTCCGGAATACTTTGATTATCAATGAAGGCCTTATCTGTAGTCTGGTTTATCTATTTGGCTAATTTCCAGACTACTTTATCAGCAGTAACCGCCCAATGCCCTATTATTTGAAAAGGAGGTTTCGTAATTGAAACGTCTGTATGACGAGAATCGCTCTAAGCGTATCAAATACCTGCAGCAACTCCAGACAAAGAAGCGTGCTGCCCTGCTTCATGCTCCTTCCGGAAACATTAAAGTGATGAATAAAGGCTCCAGATCTTATTATTCCTTTTTCAACTCAGGGGAGACGACTGTTCATTACCTTAAGTGTCATAACAAACAGGATATGGCTCTTGCTAAAGCCATCGTTCAGCGATCATATGATCAGAAAGTCCTGGAGTTAGTAATTCAAGAACTAAGTCTTCTCGAAGAGCTGGATGCTTTCTATCATGGAGGTGATGCGGATAACCTCTACTCCACCCTCAACCCCGGGCGGCAGGCGCTGATCACGCCGATCCGGGTAACAGATGAGGCGTATATTGCAAAATGGCTCGCTCGCTCCTATCCCAGGAAAGGATTTATGGAAGGCGCACCTGTATTTGAGACAAAGCGGGGCGATCGCGTGCGGTCAAAGTCGGAGATGGAGATCGCAAATGATCTGTTTGATGAGGAAATTCCCTATTTGTATGAGGTTCCGATCCGGCTGATCGACTGCATCACCTGTCAGCCCTACACCGCACACCCGGATTTTATGGTGCTGAATGTCAAAGAAAGAAAAGAATTTCTCTGGGAGCACTTCGGAATGATGGATGATCCGGAATACGCCCAGAGAAATATCAAGAAGCTTGTTGAGTATGAAAATGCCGGTTATTACCCGGGAGAAAATATGATCGTGACTTTTGAAACGCGCACGTTTCCACTCACACCAAAAGAGATTAAGCGGGTGATCTCACACTATCTCAAATAATTCCCGTTGGAATCAGGATCACAAGCAGCACCGCAACCAGCGCCCACTCGGTGATCAGGAAGGCTTTCCTCTTCTCCGGCTTCATGTCCGGCACATAATTGCTGGCCAAAAAGAACGGGATATAGGTAGTGATAAAGACCGGCAGAACGCCCCACCATTTATACACCCAGATGAAGGAGTGGTTGCTCGTCGCAGCGAGGAAAGACTCGACCAATGCGAACAGCAGCGCCATCTCGATCGCACCGACCAGTTTGCAGCTGATGCCTTTCTTGCCGTTTTTCGCGAAATAACGCTTGCTTCTGTCTGCCGGCAGCATTTTAAATGAAATGATGCCCGCCAACATAAACATCATGGACAGCTCCCAGCATACGCCGACCAACAGGATAAAGGTTGTCGATTCGTTGCTGACCGACCAGAGCGGATAGCCGGTGACATGGCCGATGACCGCATTGGCGATTTCATAGAGCCAATGGACGCCGTACAGCGCCAGACCGGCAAAGACAACTTCGTAGTTTTTCTTGTGCAGCTCGGACCAATACACGTAGAACACGACTGCCAGGATAAAGATAAATGTCCAGTTAAAGTTTTCGGTGCTGCGGACCTTAATCTGATCAACCAGATTCATGGCCTCCTGCGACCCGTCTCCCCAGAATTGAAACATGGATGCTCACCTCCTGTTGTAGAATCAGTTTTCTTATGCGTTCATCATACCACAAAATGATTTGATTGATATGGATTATCTGCGAAAGCCACGGCCCACGTTATCTGCGAATACAAGAGCTCAACTCATAGACGCTTCGCGTCTCTTATCTGCGAAAGCCACGTACATCTCGTGCCCTGTGGGCACTCGATCGTCCGTGACTTCCTATGAAACCGAACATATAAAAAAGGAACTCCACGAGTAAACTCGGGAGTTCCTTCCATATGTTCGCTTTCGCAGATAAGATCATCTCTTCGAAAACTGCGGTGCACGTCTCGCGCCTTTGAGGCCGTATTTCTTACGCTCTTTCATACGCGGGTCACGTGTGAGATAGCCGGCTTTCTTGAGGATCGGACGATACTCTTCGTCTGCCTCGCACAGAGCGCGGGCGATGCCGTGACGGATCGCGCCTGCCTGGCCTGTAAAGCCGCCGCCTTTGACGGTGATGTTGATGTCGAACTTACCGGTTGTGTCGGTCGCCTCGAGCGGCTGACGGACGACAACTTTCAGTGTCTCAAGTCCAAAATAATCTTCGATGTCACGCTTGTTGACTGTGATCTGGCCTTTGCCGGGTGTCAGGTATACGCGTGCGATCGATTTCTTTCTTCTGCCTGTTCCGTAGAACATATCTTCTTTTGCCACGATTATATCCTCCTTACACCAGTGTCAGCACTTCAGGCTTCTGAGCCTCTTGCTTGTGCTCCGGGCCTGCGTAAACATGAAGTTTCTTCAGCATCTGTCTTCCGAGGGGTCCCTTCGGGAGCATACCCTTGACAGCGAGCTCAACGACCTTTTCCGGCTTCTTAGCCATCATCTCACGGAGAGTGGTCTCTTTCATGCCGCCGACATATTCGGAGTGATGATAATAGATCTTCTGATCAAGCTTACGTCCGGTTACTTTAACTTTCTCTGCATTGACGATGATGACATAATCGCCTACATCTTCATGCGGGGTAAATTCCGGCTTGTTCTTGCCGCGCAGCACGCTCGCTACCTGAGCTGCCATGCGTCCGAGCACCTGGCCGTCAGCGTCGACGACGTACCACTTGCGCTCGATCTTGGCCGGATTCGCCATATATGATTTCATTTGAAATTCCTCCTGCTGATAACAACCTAAATGTATGCGTTTCAGGGACTTTTGCCTCGCTCCGGGGCATTGGTTCAAGGCTTTGCCTCCTACAAACGCGCCAGTATATTATACTGATTCTGCAGATTTATGTCAAGGCATATCCATCAAAAAACCGCTCAACTGAGCGGTTTTCTGACTTAGAAAATCCAAATCGCTTTTCCCTTAATACTGTCTTTGTCGATCAGGCCCTCATTCGACGGATCCTCGCGGTTACCGGACAGGACGAACACCTGATCATCCTGAACCGTGATCGGGAAATCATATGTCATATCAAGCCCCCACCAGTCAACATCTTCCGGCACATTGGGGATGGCCTTCTTGTTAACCTTAATCCGGTTTGCGTATTCATCAAATGAAACGGTGTCTCCGCCGCGGGCGATCATACGTCTGACGCAGGTCTTGCCGCCGACATTTTTAAATACGACCAAATCGTTGGTGCTCGGAAGCTTATCCATGCGCGAGTAAAGCAAATACGATCCTCTGTTGACGGATCCCGCCATCGCATTGTCGTTCACATGTACGATTCCCAGAAGAAGCTCAAATACAAGCACGCCAATCAGCACCAGGATTGCAAGTGCAATCAGGATTCCCTTGAGGGCGCCGTGCTTTTTCTTGGCTGTCTCCGGAGCCTCATCGGTCTCTTTGGCAGATGCCTCTGCTGCCGCTTTTGTCTCTGCTTTTGCAGGGGCTTCTTTCTCTTTCGGAGCTTTGGGGTCTGCTTTTCCCGGCTTATTCTTTCTCTCTGCCTTTTCTCTTT
>JAFWDW010000154.1 GCA_017515965.1 Lachnospiraceae bacterium | reverse complement strand
CGGCTGGCACTCATCATGGGTGTTCCTACAGCAATTTCCTATGATGTGGTGCGTGTCGGAGACAGCTATGGCTCAGTCTTCGAGCTTCTGGACGCGCGCTCTTTTTCCAAGATTCTGGCACAGGAACCGGAGAGGATCGACTGGTGTGTGGATGAGTATATTGATCTGCTGAAAAAGATCCACAGTATCATCGTGCCGAAGGGAGATCTTCCGGACATGAAAGATACTGTGATCGGATGGGCCGAGTTTATGAGAGACTATCTTCCGCAGGAAGCGGCTGATAAGCTTTGTAAACTGGTCAGAGATATTCCGCAGGATGATCATATGATCCATGGTGATTACCACACAAAGAATCTGGAATTGACAGGTGATGAGGTTCTGCTGATCGACATGGATACACTTGCAGTCGGCCACCCGGTCTATGAGCTGGCTTCCATGTACAATGCTTTCAGGGGCTTTACTGAGTTCGATCATGAGAATGTGAAGAACTTTCTGGGCTTTGATTACGAAACAGCCAAGACGTTCTGGGAAAAATCTCTCAGGAAATATCTTGACACTGACAATGAAACGTTTATCAAAGCAGTTGAAGACAAAGCCAGAGTTATCGGCTATACACGCCTGATCCGCAGATCGATCCGTCGTAAGGGTCTGGAAGATCCGCAGAAGAAGGCTGAGATCGATATGTGGACAGAGGAGCTTCTTGAGCTGCTTGAGAAGGTAGATACGCTTGTTTTCACTGTCAGAGAGATGGAGGTACCGGCGGATCATGATCACCTGAATCCGGTGATGGACTTCGTGGAGAAGTCGTTAGAGGACGCGGGATGTCCGATGAAACTGCAGATGCAGATCATGATGGCGGTGGAAGAGATCTTTGTCAATATAGCCAACTATGCTTATAAGCCTGAGCAGGGAAAAGCGCATGTCCGCGTGGAAGTGACAGATCTTGAACCGGAAGGCAAAGGTCATACAGCATCGATCACTTTTACTGACTGGGGTATGCATTACAATCCTCTTGAAAGAGAGGATCCGGATGTGACGCTCTCCGCACAGGAAAGACAGATTGGCGGACTGGGTATCTTCCTTGTCAAAAACATGATGGATGACGTTATTTACGATGATAAAGACGGCGCCAATGTGCTGACACTGGTCAAGAGTTGGTGATTCTGCGGTTTACTTTCCGGTTGAGAGCAAGACAGACAACCAGCGAGATCAGATCGACGATGATCTGTACTGCCAGACATCCGTATAACGGAATAAGGCGGTTCATGATGAAAAGCAGCGGGATGTCAAGCACTCCCTTGCGCAGGATCGAACAGATCATGGCTTCTCTGACTTGCCCCATTGCCTGGAACTGAATGATCATCGGGTAGTTGATGGCAACTAACGGCTGCGCGACGATCTGGATGCGTAAGAATACAGCAGCCAGACGGACCGTTGTGGGATCTTCGATGAAGATGCGGCAGAGTCCGGGCGCTGCGATCTCATACAGAATCAAACTGAATAAAGCAAATCCAACGGCAAGGCCGCTTCCAAAACGGAAGGCGGCCTTCCTTCTTTCCTGATCTCCGGAAGCATAATTATAGGCAAGCATCGGAAGCAGACCGCTGGCAATTCCGATTGAGAAGAAAAGGGGAAGTTGATCAAGGCGTTTTTCAATACCCAGAGCAGCGACAGCTTCTGTGCTGTGCAGAGACACAAATTTGGTCGTGGCGGCTACCGCCAGGACGGTCAGCATAAACTGCAGTGATGACGGGAACCCGATTTTTACGATACGTCCTATGTATTCCTTAAAAGAGAGAAGCGCACGCGGATGGATCGACAAGACAGTGTCTTTACCACGTAAGATATAGCAGATAAAGAACAGAGTTCCGCACAAATTAGAAATAGCCGTCGCAAGGCCGGCTCCTGCCGCGCCCATACCGAGAAATCCCGGAAGCACAAAGAACGGATCCAGTATGATGTTCAGGATCCCGCCCATGGAAACGCCGAACGAAGCGACGCCTGATTTACCCTCCGCTCGTACCAGATTGGCGAGCAATATATTCAGTGTCGTCGGGATACCGCCGAAATAGGTCGTCCAGATAATATAGTTGCGTGCAAGCCCGATGGTAGATTCTGTTCCTCCTACAAGGCGCAGGAAAGGTGTTAATACCGGCGTGATCAGGAGAATGTACAGAAGCGGAGAGATAACGCCGCACCAGAAGGCAATGGAGGATACCTTCCGGACGCTGTCCATATTTTTGCGGCCGAGGGACTGGGAGAGAACACTGGCACCGCCAACGCCGAACAGATTGGAGATAGCAGTCAGCAGCATAAAGACAGGCATGGCGACACCAATGGAAGCGGTTTGAGCCGGAACGTTTAAAAGGCCGACAAAATAGCTGTCGGCAAGGTTATAAATCAGTGTGATCATCTGCCCGATCACGGCCGGCATCGCCTGTAGGATGACGGCTTTTTTGATGGGCATACGCTCGAATAATTCAGTTCGGTCAAGTTGCTTGCGGTTCATAGAAGCTATTATAGCATGATTTGATCTTTATGTTCAGTTCAGACTGCTGATATGGTACAATATACATTAAGATGAAGGCTTCCGGGCTTTTGTCTGAAAAAGCATTGAAAACACAAAGCATATGTGAGGGTTAAACATGGGTACAAGAAGACTGACAAAGAAAGAAATGTGGACTTTTGCGGTAGGCCAGCTAGGATGGTCGATTCTCGGCGGAATCATCAATACTTGGCTGGTTACTTTTTATCTGCCGACAAAACAGTCAGTGGAAGCCGGAGCGAAGTTTTATGTCCCGACCGGTCTGGTGATCGGCGGCATCCTGACTGTTCTGGGATTGATTACATTTATCTGCCGTATTTTCGATGCGATCACAGATCCGCTGATCGCCTCTCTGTCTGACAGGAGCAAGAATCCGAAAGGCCGCCGTATTCCGTTTATGCGTATTGCGGCGATCCCGTTTGCAGTGATCACGGTACTGGTTTTCTGTGCGCCTGTCGGTCATATCAGCAAGATCAATATCGTCTGGGTTTTGGCCTTCCTGATTCTTTTCTATCTGTTCATGACCATGTATTGTACGCCTTATAACGCGCTGATATCAGAGTTCGGCAAGACGCAGGATGACCGTATGTTCATCTCCACGGCCATCTCACTGACATTCTTTGTCGGAACGCTGATCGCTTACCTTCCGTTTGTCCTGGCAGGACCGCTTCAGAAGATGGTGGGATACTCATGGAGTTACCGTGTCTGGTTTATCATTCTGGCGGCGATCGCTCTCTACTGCATGCTTATCCCAACGAGGAAACTCAACGAGAAGGATTTTGTCGATGCGGTTCCGAGTGATACCAATACGCTCAAGAGTCTGGGCGCAACCTTTAAAAACGGTAATTTCAGGCGCTTTGCTTTTTCTGATATCTCTTATTGGATTGGCCTTACATTGTTCCAGACGGGACTGCCGTTCTTTGTCAAAGTGTCCATGCAGCTCGATGAGTTCTATACGACAGTTTTCCTCGGAGGCATGACCGTTCTGTCCGCATGTTTCTACCCGATGGTGTCTAAGCTGGTTATTCTGTTCGGCAAAAAGAAGCTGGTCATCACAGGTTTTATTGGTTTGGCACTGGCGTATGTCATCACGGCGCTGATCGGGATCCTGCCGTTTGGCGGAATCGTTCCGGGTGTCCTGATCTGCCTGATCGCAGCTTTCCCGATGGCTCTTCTTGGCATTATCCCGCAGGCGATCGTGGCGGATGTCGCTGAGGAAGATGCTATCAATACAGGGGAGAAGAGAGAGGGTATGTTCTTTGCTGCCCGTACATTTGCGATGAAATTCGGCCAGTCAGTGGCGATGCTCGTCTTCACATCTCTCGCAGTGCTCGGAACAAAACAGGATATCAAAAGTAATGATCTGACGGCGTCTCCGATCGGTTTAAGGATCGTCGCCATCGTCGCTGTATGCTTTTGTATCATGGGTGCCGTCATCCTGTCAGCCTATGATGAGAAAAAGGTCATGGGTACCATCAATGCTGCCAAAGAAGCAGAGCAGGCAGAGGCTCAGTCATGACACCGATCGCCGTTCGTTATCTGGTTGACGGCGTTCAGCGCCGCCGGACAGACAGAGACAATGATGATTATACACTCATCGTCGATCGTGATGGGGAGAGGCTGAAGGTGACCATCAGGGCTAAGAAGCCTCTGAGACTGATCAGCTGTTCCTTCAAAAAACCTTTTCATTACCGCAAGGGCGATCAGATCTTCTTAAACGGGTATCAGTCCTGGACCGATACCCGTGAGTATGATATGTCTGAGGAAGTCCACAGCTTGAGGCATGTGCCGCGCAGTGTCAAAAACCGCTTTCACTTTGAAATGTACGGAGATGCCTGGTTCTGGCAGTATCATAAGAAAAACTTCCACAGCTTCACGTATTCTTATATCAGGCGCAGAGGCGACAAAGCGACTTTTATCGGCTCATTGAACGATGAAAATGCATATCTGATCATTCATCACAAAAAGAAAGAGAACGAGATGTCCATCCGCAGCGATTGTGAGCACAAACAGCTCGATGCGGGAGAGGAGTTTGTTCTCTTTGATCTGGTCTGGTATGTCGGCGATGTCCAGGAGAATTTGAAGAAGTATTTCAGCCATTTTGGAACATGCCGGGCTGACAAGATCCGCGGGTACACGTCCTGGTATCTGGATTACCAGGACATCAATGAAGAAAAGATGCTCACGGCTCTGTCACAGATCGACGCGTCTGATTTTGATTTGTTCCAGATCGATGACGGTTATGAGACCTATGTGGGCGACTGGCTGGATGTCGACCCGGTTAAATTCCCGAACGGTTTAAGCGGTATCGTCGAAGAGACCCATGCCAAGGGATTAAAAGCCGGTATCTGGCTGGCCCCGTTTGTCTGTGAACTGGAGAGCAGGCTGTATCGTGAACATCCCGACTGGATCTACAGGGAGAATGGTGAGGAGATCTTTGCCGGATGCAACTGGAGCGGCGATGTTGTGCTTGACCTTCGCAAGGCGGAAGTCAGAGACTATATCAGAAAGTGCCTGGAGCACTATGTCGATGCCGGCTTTGATTTCTTCAAACTTGATTTTCTCTATGCAGCTGCCATGATCCATGACGATGTGAATGAGCAAAGTCATGATCGCAGCTGGCATGGCCTGACGCGTGCCGGGAGTATGAGGCAGGGAATGCTCTTCTTGCGTGAAGTGCTTGGAGACAAGCTGATCCTGGGCTGCGGGGTTCCTCTCTCGTCGGCATTTAACCTGGTCGATTACTGCCGCATCGGCCCCGATGTCTCCCTGCAATTTGATGATGTCTTCTATATGCGTCTGATGCACAGAGAACGCGTTTCGACTAAAAATACGCTGCAGAACACGATCTATCGCAGCGCGATGGACGGAAGTGTCTTCCGCTGCGATCCGGATGTTTTTCTCTTGCGTGACGATCATATCAGTCTGACCAAAGAGCAGAGAAGGGCGCTTGTGATGCTCAATCACCTCTGCGGCTCGGTCTATATGACGAGTGATCGCGTCGGAGAGTATGACGATGAGAAAAAAGCGGTGTTAAGGGAAGCACAAGCCCTAAGCAATGCAACAATTACGTCTATAAAGAAACAAAAAAATTACATTATTATCCAATATACGTTGGATGACCGTCAGAAAACGTTGGTGTATAACCGACGACTGGGTGTGATTGAATAATGCAGCTTCAGAACGACAGATAGTAAGGGAAGGCAGTCAGACATGGATAAGACAAGTGTTATTTTCGGAAATCCGATCGACAGTAAAACTGTAAAGAAAGCCGAAAAAAGCAAAGAGAAGTTTATCAAAAGATTCGGAGACGATTCGGAGAAAGTATATCATTTGGGGCTTGAGCCCATTACACAGATCAAAGAGATCAGAATGCAGAATCTGGTTTTTGACGACTCTGCGCTGGTTCTCCCTGAGAAACCGTTGATCGTCGGCAACATCCGCATGGGATTCGGCCATTATCGTATCGCCATGGCGATCGCTTCATGCGCACAGGCGCTGGGTTTTAATCCGGTCTGGTTTGACCTGGCTTCATTTGACGCAACGGGCTCCAAGATGATTCGCGCTCAAAATGATCTTTACTCGATGGGTTCCCGCCTTTCACAGAAGGTGGGGCTGTTCAATAAGCTCTACTGGGAGCCGCTGAATTCCGAAGGCTTCCGCAAGATCACATACAATGCACAGGATCAGAAAAATGCGGAGCTTCTCATTCCTCTGTTTGCGGATATTCCAAAAGACACGCCCTATGTCGGCACTCATGTCTGGCCTTCACAGGGCGCGGTACACGCCGGCATGACACACGTCGTCAATGCTATTCCGGACAACTGGCCGATGGGTCTGCATCTGGCGGAAGGGTCGATCCATGCAGTCCAGACCCCATTTGCGTATATGGGATATAAGAAGCTGAACGGCATGGCAAAAAAGCCTCTTAAACCGATGCCGGACGGTTCTATTGTGCGTGTCGGTCATTATATCGATCACGAATTGGTTGCAGGGATTGAAGAGGACTGCGCTGCCCGGAAAGAACGGCTTGAGCAGGGAGAACCGGTGCGTTTCCTTATGACAGTCGGTGGTGCAGGTGCGGGAGCGGATCTGTATCTTGCCATGACGCAGCATCTCCTGCCTTATATCAATGAGGGCAAAGCGGCTCTCATGATCAATTTCGGGGATCATCTGTCGATGTGGGAACTCTTCAAGAAAAAGATACCGGGTTTCGAGGAAAACTGTCAGACTTTCTTCAATGATTACGAAGGATTGCATGCATGGAGCGATATGCTCGGGACTCAGTCATGCCGCGGCGTCACAGCATTCTGCCATGAAGATATTTTTGAGGCGGTCTACTCGACCAATCTCCTGATGAGACGCTGCGACGTTCTCGTGACAAAACCGTCTGAGCTGACGTTCTACCCGGTACCTAAGCTGATGATGCGCCATATCGGCGGTCATGAGGCATACGGCGCGCGTTATGCGTGTGAGCTTGGCGATGCGACGGCAGAGTGCATGACGGCCGGTGAACTGTGCGATATGATCGATACACTGATTCAGGATACATCCATCCTGAAAACGATGTGTGACAGGATCACAGAACTCAAAAATGACCATGTTTATGACGGCGGCTATGAAGTGGTCAGATTAGCGGAAAAGGGATGTATCTGAAGAAAGAGCAGGTAATAAAAGTGACGGGTAAAAGATTGGAATACCGTTCTACGGGACGCACGGAGATCATCGGGAATCATACGGATCATCAGAGCGGCTGTGTCATTGCGGCGGCGATCGACCGTTATGTCACGGCAGAAGTGATACCGGGAGAAGACGGCCGGGTGACACTCGCGCAGGACGGTTTCAGAGAAATCAGCTTTGATCTGTCTGACACACAGATCCGCGAGGAAGAGAAAGGTACATCCGCATCACTGGCCCGGGGAGTTGTCGCTTATCTGAAGGATCACGGTTTTGACCTGCACGGGTTTAAGGCCCGCGTGACCAGTCAGGTGCCGCCCGGTTCCGGGATTTCTTCATCAGCGGCCTATGAGGTGCTGCTCGGAAGGATCTTAACAGATCTATCTGATCAGGGAGACGCCGATCCAGTGACATTGGCTCTGGCCGGTCTTTTCGCTGAGAAGGAATACTACGGAAAGCCCTCCGGAATGATGGATCAGATGGCTATTGCAAACGGCGGCTTTACTTATATGGACTTCGGTACATCCGATCCTGAGCAACCGGAGATCGAGAGTCTGGATTTTGATCCCGAGGATTACGGATACAAACTCTGTCTGGTGAGAACGGGAGGCTCTCATGCTGATCTGACACACGAGTATGCGGCCATACCGTATGAGATGGGCAGGGTAGCAGCATATTTCGGAGAGAGGGTCCTCCGCGCTGTCAAACCTGAAGATTTTTATGCAGCGGTTCCCGCTCTGCGCAGTCAGGCCGGCGACCGTGCTGTGCTGCGGGCGGCCCATTACTTCGATGAAAACAAACGTGTGCAGGAACTGCGGGCAGCGATCAAGCGCAAAGACATGGATCAATACCTTAAGATCATCCGCGCATCGGGTCATTCGTCTTATGAGCTGCTTCAGAATATCTGTCCTGCAGACGCCGTCAGCGACCAGAGCATGGCGGTTGCGCTGATGGTCAGCAACCGGATCCTGAACGGAGCAGGTGCTTCCCGCGTCCACGGCGGAGGGTTTGCCGGAACGATCCAGTCATATGTTCCGTCTGACCTGATAAGCGATTACAGGAAAGAAATGGAGAAAGTGTTCGGAGAGGGCGCTTGCCAATTTGTCTCCATCACCTATTGAATTTGCGAAACCGTCGCACTATACTTTAGAAAAACTGTGAAACGGAGGGAAGGTTATGGTTAACTTTTTTAAACGCATTTACAGAGGGAATATCATCTATGCAATCGCACTGATCGTTCTGGGTCTTGTCTTTGCGGTTTGGCCGGCTGACTCGCGCAGCGTACTGATCAGAATACTCGGCGTGCTCTTTGTCCTTTCCGGACTGGCTGTCGCTTACACTTTCTTCAGAAACCGTACTCCGGGACAGTTGCCGATGGTTCTGATCGCAGGCATTATTCTGGCCATTCTGGGAGTGCTGATCATTGTAAGACCGGAGTCATTCGTTGAATTTATCATCATTCTGGCTGGCGCGTTCATCCTGCTCAGCGGTATCATGAATTTTTGCCAGACTCTTTCGCTGGCATTGTTGCATTATCGTTACTGGTGGATCGGTATGATTATCTCGATTCTGACCATTATGCTCTCTGTGCTGGTCATGACAAAACCGGGAAAGATCGCGGATATCGTCTTTATCATAACCGGAGCGAGTATGATTTATGACGGCGCAACAAACCTGTGGGTAGCGATGAAGCTGCGCTGGTTTTCGCGTAAAGTACGTGAAGGAATAAGCGATACTGTAGATGGACAGTACTGATCCGTTAGAAAACAGAAGCGATCAAATGTACAATAAAAGCGCATATCCATGCGATGAGACACTGGGCGATGATCATGATCATCGCCCATTTGCTTCCCAACTCACGCCGGACAGCAGCAATGGCTGCAACGCACGGTGTGTAGAGAAGACAAAAGACAAGTATTGAAAGAGCGGCAGAAACCGTTAGTGATGAAGCAAAGACTGCTTTGCTGCCGAAAATGACTCCAAGAGTGGAGACAACACTCTCCTTAGCGATAAAACCGGTAATCAGAGCAGTCGAGTATTCCCAGCTTCCAAAACCCAGAGGTCTAAAGATCGGGGCAATCCAACCGGCCACAACGGCGAGCATAGAGTCCTGAGAGGATTCGACGAGTCGCATCCTGAAATCAAATGACTGCAGGAACCAGACGATGATGGTCGCCAACATAATGACCGTAAAGGCCCGCTGCAGAAAGTCTTTTGCTTTATCCCAGAGAAGGCGGATGACATTCTTCATTCCCGGCATCCTGTAATTGGGAAGTTCCATGACAAACGGAACCGCTTCGCCTTTAAAGACTGTGTTCTTCGTCAGCAGGGCGGTCAGAATTCCGATAAGAATACCCAACAGATAGAGACCTGACATGACCAAAGCTTTGTATTTCGGGAAAAAGGCGGCCGTAAAGAAAGCGTAGATCGGCAGCTTTGCTGAACAGCTCATAAACGGTGTCAGCATGATGGTCATTTTACGGTCACGGGCGGACGGAAGCGTACGGCTGGCCATAACACCCGGGACTGTACAGCCGAATCCGATGAGCATGGGAACGATACTGCGCCCCGAAAGACCGATCTTGCGCAGAAGCTTATCAGTGACAAAAGCGACACGCGCCATATAGCCGCTGTCTTCCAGAATAGACAAAAAGAAGAACAGAACAACGATGATCGGTACAAAGCTGATAACGCTGCCCACACCGGCAAAGATACCCTTGACGAACAGTGAGCGGATAGCTGTGTTGACATGCGCTGCGCCGAGTGCATGATCACAGGTATTAGTCAGAGCCGTGATCCCGCGTTCCAGAATGTCCTGCAGGAACGGCCCGATCAGACTAAAGGTCAGATAAAAGATCAACAGCATGATCGCGATAAAAGCCGGGATCGCTGTATATTTACCGGTCAGGGTCTCATCCATCTTCATGCTGCGGATGCGCTCTTTACTGGTGCCGGGTTTGGTGACAGTGCTTTGGCAGAGCCTGCCGATGTACAGGTAGCGCATATCGGCGATCGCGGCGGCATGGTCAAGACCGCTTTCCTCCTCAAGCTGCCGGATGGCATGATCGATCATATTGCGCTCGTTTTGAGAAAGGTGAAGCGCTTCCTCGATCTGTTTGTCTCCTTCCGCCAGCTTCGTGGCTGCAAAGCGAAGCGGAATACCGCTTCTTTCAGAGTGATCTTCGATCAAATGCATGAGAGAGTGAATACACCTGTGCACGGCACCTCCCTTGTCGTCTTTGTCACAAAAGTCCTGCCGGAGAGGTTTTTCCTGGTATTTCGCGATATGAATCGCGTGCGAGATCAGTTCATCGATACCCTCATTCCTGGCTGCCGAGATCGGTACGACGGGGATCCCGAGAGATTCCTCCATCTCATTGATCCGGATGGAGCCGCCGTTTTCACGCACTTCATCCATCATATTGAGAGCGAGAACCATAGGCACATTCAGCTCCAAAAGCTGCATCGTCAGGTACAGATTTCTCTCGATATTGGTCGCATCCACAATATTGATGATGGCAGAGGGCTTTTCGTCGATAATATAATTACGGGACACGATTTCTTCGCTGGTATAAGGTGAAAGCGAATAGATTCCGGGCAGGTCTACGACCAGTGTATCCGGATGGCCTTTGATCGGCCCGCTTTTTTGTTCAACTGTCACACCCGGGAAATTACCGACATGCTGGTTGGAACCTGTCAGCGTGTTGAAGAGGGTCGTCTTGCCGCAATTCTGGTTGCCGGCCAGGGCGAATGTGAGACAGGTGCCGTCTGCAATTGCCTGTCCCTGTGATTTGTCATGATATTTTCCTTCTTCACCCAAACCGGGATGAAGAGATTCGATATGGAGTAAATGATCCCGGTCCTCTTCGGCGGGTCTTTCCGGTTTTTCCGGAAGCGTATCGACTGCGATCTGAGCAGCGTCAGCAAGTCTTAGAGTCAACTCATAACCATGAATACGAAACTCGATCGGATCGCCCATAGGGGCAAATTTAATCAGTTCGACAGTGGCAGATGGAATGATCCCCATGTCGAGGAAATGCTGGCGCAGAGCACCGCTGCCACCGACATTGGTGACGAGCGCACGCTGTCCCGGTTTTAGATCTTTAAGGGTAATAGTCATTGTTGATTACAGACAGAGATTACTTGTCTGAAGGGGTCTTCTCAAAAAAGTGTTTCTTTATTGCCTCAAAAGAAATATCGCTGATATAGTGCTCGATCCGGCAGGCATCATCAGTCGCGATCGCTTCGTCCACGCCAAGTTCCATGAACATCTTGGTCAGGATCAGATGCCGTTCATAGATCTTCTGCGCTACAGAAAGACCGGAATCAGTCAGGATCAGATGACCGTTTCCGTCCACTACAAGATAGTTTCCGCTCTTGAGCAACCCGACAGCGCGGCTGACACTGGGCTTTGAAAAATGCATATACTCAGCGACGTCCAGTGAGCGGACAAAATCCTGTTTTTGTGAAAGAATATAGATGGTTTCGAGATACATCTCGCCGGATTCCTGTAAGTGCATGAGCACACCTCCTCAAAGAGTTCTTTTGTATTTACAGAATACACTAAATACCTGCTTAAATCAAGAAAACGGACTGCCTCATCAGGTCCGGTGCAATCAAATCCAAGATGCACAGTTTTTTTGAAATATAAGTAGTAATTCTTTCCCGGAGATGATATAATAATTAAAACTTCAGAAACTATGTTTTCAGAAAGGGAGTATCAGTATGAGTGAGAAAGTCAAAGACGCCATCTTGGAAAGCCGTATCAGTGCGCTGCTTGCGAAGAAGGATGAAGAAGATTTTCTGAAAAAGGTTTTGATTGTTTGTTCGGTTATCGTGTTTTTGGCGGCAGTCTGTTTTGCTGTCGTGAAGCTGGTTAACCGGGAAGATGACTTCGAAGATGATTTTGATGATGATTTCGAGGACGAGTTCTTCGATGATGAAGATGATTTCTGATGATCTGACGAAGCAGCTGAACTGAGAGTTTCAATCCCCGGGATTTTTCTCGGGGATTTTTTTGGGAGATTCCGATATCGGAACAAGGCCTCTGAAAACAAATAAGCCGATTCCCGAAAGGAAACGGCTTATCCGAAGTAGCGGGAAAGAGACTCGAACTCTTGACGCCACGGGTATGAACCGTGTGCTCTAGCCAACTGAGCTATCCCGCCATATATGCGGCCTGTCTCCAAGCCGCTCGATTATTATACAATCCGCCTGACCTTTCTGTCAACATCAATTTGGCATTTGACTCCCAAAAAATTGAAACGGAAAGCGGTCTTATGGTAAAATAATAAAACGTATGCAGAAAGAAGAAGTAAAACAAATCATCATGGCGATCCTCAGTGGATACCTGGCTTATATCGGATATGGGCTGCTCCGCGATTATAATGCGTCACAGAGTGCAGTGTACGCGGTAGCGGGAGTGCTCTTTTTGCTGTTCGGTGCATTCTCGGCCGTATGGTATATCCGCTTGTTCGTTTTGATGAAACGCGGACAAGCAGGACGAAATGGCGCAGAGGATGAGACCGGCGAAAAGGCGGATGAAAATGACCGGGAGCATTAAGGAAAAAAGAGTCAGGACGGGCTTCGGCTATGACGTTCACCGGCTGACTGAGGGAAGGAAACTGATCCTGGGCGGTGTAGAGATCCCGTATGAGAAAGGGCTCCTCGGACACTCAGATGCCGATGTGCTGCTTCATGCTCTGATGGATGCTCTGCTCGGTGCGGCTGCACTGGGAGATATCGGAGAGCACTTTCCGGATACGGATGATGCATACGAAGGAGCTTCCAGCCTGGAGCTTTTGCGCGCTGTATCAAAGATCCTCTTTTGCCACGGTTTTGATCCTGTCAATGTGGACGTGACACTGGTTGCGCAGGCGCCGAAGATCAGCCCGTACAAAGAGAAGATGCGGGAGAATATTGCGCAGGCGCTCAATCTGTCCCTTACGGATGTGTCAGTGAAAGCGACGACCGAAGAAGGACTGGGCATGACCGGTGCCGGTCTGGGCATGAAAGCATATGCTGTTGCTGTTGTGACTGAAAGAATCGAAAAATGTTAGTTGAAAAGCTGCAGAAAAAAGAACACGAGCTGACGAGAGCGCTCTACGAAGAGTGCTTTCCGGAGGATTCCGGGCGTTTTGTGGACTATTATTATTCCTACAAGGCCACTGATAATGAGATCTATGTCATCAGAGACGGAAAAAAGATCGTGTCGATGGTGCATTTGAATCCTTACAGGATGCAGGTTGGCAGCCATGTAGAGACGCTCCATTACATCGTGGCGGTCGGAACGGCAAAGGCATATCGCGGCCGCGGTTTTATGGACAAGCTGATGTCGCATGTGCTTGATGTCATGTATGACAGAGGAGAGTCCTTTACTTTTTTGATGCCGGTCTCAGAGGGATTATACGAGAAATACGATTTTGTGACTGTTTACAGGCAGTCTTATTATAAAGTTGAGCATCCGGTCATATGGCAGCGCGGGCTGGAGGAAGCCGGCTACAGTTTCAGGAAAGCGATCGAGCCTGACTGCGCGGATCTCGCCAAGAAAGCGTCAGCACTTTTATCGAGGCGTTATGACATTTATGCGATCAGAAATGCCTATTATTATGAAACGCTCCTCGAAGAGCAGAAAGCCCAGAGGGGCGGCATCATGATGATCGAGCACGACGATAAGCTGATCGGGATGTACCTGTATGACAGGGAAGAGGGCTTTGAGATCCGTGAGCCTTTGATCGAAAAGAAATACGAAAGAACAGTCTTCGGGGCACTGCAGCGATGTCACCAGACCAATATGATGGTCAGGGTGTTGTGCAGGGAGAACCTTTCGGTTCCCATGAAGAATCTGTTTTTGAATGAGATAGTGTGACAAGGAGTATATATGGGATTGATTTCATACTTTAAAGAGCAGGTGAAACTCACGCGGGATCGTGATCCGGCGATTCATTCCGCTCTCGAAGTGCTGGTTTATCCCGGCGTGGTGGCAACGGCTTACTACAGAGTGGCGCATAAGATGTATCAGAGCGGTCACTATTTTCTCTCAAGGTGGCTCTCGCATAAAGCTTATAAGCGCACAGGTATCGATATCCATCCGGGAGCCCAGATCGGGAAAGGCTTTTTCATCGACCATGGCTCGGGTGTTGTGATTGGAGAGACATCCATCATCGGTGATAACTGTACACTCTTTCAGGGGGCGACGCTCGGCGGTACCGGTAAAGAACATGGCAAGCGGCATCCGACGCTCGGCGATAATGTGATGGTCTCTGCCGGTGCGAGCGTGCTCGGTTCCATCACGATCGGTGATAATACGAAGATCGGCGCCGGCGCGGTCGTGTTGATGGATACACCGCCGAACAGTACGGTCGTCGGTGTTCCGGGACGTGTGGTGCGTCTGAACCGGGAGCGGGTCACATGGGAAGATCTGGATCAGGTCCATCTGCCGGATCCGGTACAGCAGGATATCTGCAGACTGCAGTTTGAGTACAACAGATTATACAAGAGAGTGGAAGCATTAGAATCTCAGGAGAAGACATCAGAGAAAGGGGAACACCGTGCAGATCTACAACACGATGACAAAGAAAAAGGAAACGTTTGAACCGCTTGAGCCCGGACATGTACGTATGTATGTCTGCGGGCCGACCGTGTACAATCTGATTCATATCGGCAACGCCCGTCCGATGATCGTCTTTGATACGGTGCGGCGCTATTTTGCCTATAAAGGTATGGACGTCAGTTACGTCTCGAATTTCACGGACGTTGATGACAAGATCATCAACGAAGCCAATGCGCAGGGAATCGATGCCGGTGAACTGGCAGAGCATTTCATCGTTGAGTGCAAGAAAGACATGGAAGCGCTCCACGTGATGCCTGCAACGGTCCACCCGCTGGCGACGCAGGAGATTCCGGAGATGATCGAGCTGATCAGTACATTGATCGATAAAGGCTTCGCTTATGAAAAAAACGGAACAGTGTATTTCTCAACACGTAAGTTTAAGCCCTACGGCAAGCTTTCTCACAAGAATCTCGATGATCTGCGCGCCGGGGAACGCGATTTGAAGGTCACGGGAGAAGACGAAAAAGAAGATGCACTTGATTTTGTTCTCTGGAAGCCGAAGAAAGAGGGTGAGCCTTTCTGGAAGTCTCCGTGGGGAGACGGCCGTCCGGGGTGGCATACCGAGTGTTCGGCTATGGCCAAGAAATACCTCGGCGATTCGATCGATATCCATGCCGGCGGCGAGGATCTGATCTTCCCGCACCATGAAAACGAGATCGCGCAGAGCGAAGCGGCCAATGATGTGGAATTTGCGCGCTACTGGATGCACAACGGTTTTCTGAATATCGACAACAAGAAGATGAGCAAATCGCTCGGTAATTTCTTCACAGTGCGCGATATTCTGGCGCAGTATGATCCTCAGGTCGTACGGTTCTTTATGCTCAATGCGCATTATCGCAGCCCGCTTAATTTCTCGAGAGAGCTGATGGAAGCGGCAAAAGCCTCATGGCAAAGGATCGTCACAGCCCGCGGTGCGCTCGAGGATGCTATGAAATCATCTGAAGATGCGGATATGACGAAGGAAGAAAAAACTCTGTACGCACAGACAGACGCCTTTGTCTCCGAGTTTGAGAGATCGATGGAAGATGATTTTAATACGGCAGATGCGATGGCAGCGATTTTTGAACTCGTGAAATTCGTCAATATCGCACTGAAAGATACGCATACAAAAGACTTTATCGAGGCACTTAAAGAACGTATGGATATACTGCTCGATGTGATGGGCCTGAACGCGCTCATCGAACAGGGCGATCTGTCCGATGAGATCGAAGCGATGATCGAAAAGAGGCAGCAGGCCCGCAAGGCAAAGGATTTTGCGACTGCGGATGCCATCCGTGATGAGCTTTTAGCCAAGGGAATCGTTCTGGAAGACACACGCGAGGGAGTAAAGTGGCACAAAGCGTAAACAACGATGAAATACGGATATCTGTCCCGGCATTGAAGCGGGCGGATCTGCCGGCTGATCTGACCGGGTCAGCCGGGCCGGATGTACTCTCGCCGTTGGATCTGGCTTTTGTCGGAGATGCGGTTTGCACGCTTGTTTTTCGCACGATGGCTGCGGGAAGCGGCGCCAGGCATGTGGAAAAGATGCATCAGTTTGCAGCCAGATATGTCAACGCCGGGACACAGTCTGCCATGATGCGCTTCATTCAGCCTCACCTGACGGAGGAGGAGCATCACATCTATAAGCGCGGACGCAATTCTAAGCCGGTGACGCGGGCCAAGCACCAGAATGTAACGGATTACAGACGTGCGACAGGATATGAAGCGCTGCTTGGTTATCTGTATCTGGTAAATGACTGGGACCGGCTGATGGAACTGATCAGGATCGGTTACGAGGGATATGAGAGAGAAGAGAGACAGACAAGTTAATACGCATGGTGATCAAAATGAATCTCTTCTGATCGGACGCAATTCCGTAGCGGAAGCCTTTCGCGCAGGCCGTCCGGTCGATAAACTCTTTATCCAGAAAGGATTGGAGAGCGGACCGATTCAATCAATTATCAAACAGGCAAAAAAGAGCGGCTGCATTTACTCTTTTGTCGATAAAGCGCGTCTGACGCAGATCTGCGGGTCAGAACAGCATCAGGGCGTAGCGGCATTTGCAGCTTCCTATGAGTATGCGTCAGTCGATGATATTCTCTCTAAAGCAGAAGAGGCGGGAGAAGACCCGTTTATCATCATCGCCGATGGAATTCAGGATCCGCATAATCTGGGGGCGATCATCCGCAGCGCACACCAGGCAGGCGCTCACGGCCTGATCGTTCCAAAGAGACGCGCCGTGGGTCTGACTCAGGTGGTGGTCTCGTCATCAGCTGGAGCAGTACACTATCTTCCGATCGCAAAAGTGACAAATCTGACGCAGACGATCCGTGATCTGCAGAGCAGAGGTATCTGGTTCGCAGCTGCGGACATGGATGGGGAGAGTCTGTATACCTGTAATCTGACAGGTCCGCTGGGTCTTGTGGTCGGAGGAGAAGGGGCAGGTGTGAGCCGTCTGGTAAAAGAGACCTGTGATTTGACAGTCAGTATTCCGATGAAGGGTCGGATAGATTCGCTGAATGCTTCTGTAGCAGCCGGTATTCTGGCTTTTGAAGTGATGCATCAGCGGGATGGCAAAAGGCAGAAACAGGATGGATAACAGAGTAGTGACAACAACAAATGATCACCGCACACGCTACTACAAGGGTGTGCTTTTTTTGATTCTGTCTTCTTTCTCCTTTGCGGTGATGAATGTCAGCGTTCGCATGGCAGGAGACCTGCCGACTTATGAGAAGGTGTTTTTCCGTAATCTGATTGCGTTTTTCTTTGCGGTTATCGTGTTGGCACGCAAGCGAGATGCGATGCCGATGCACTGGGATAAGGAGCGCGCATTCTACATGTTTCTGCGTTGCGCGATCGGCTGTGTCGGTGTTGTTGCGAATTTCTACGCGATCGATCACATGGTCGTGGCGGATGCGGCGATGCTCAATAAGCTCAGTCCGTTTTTTATTCTGATATTCTCGATCTTCATGCTCGGAGAGCGTGTCAAACCATTCCAGTTATTCTGTATTATTCTGGCTTTTATAGGCGTTTTGTTTATTGTGAAACCCGGTCTTGTCGGAATGCAGCTGGCTCCTGCCCTGATCGGGATCCTGAGCGGTATGAGCGCCGGATTTGCCTACACATGCGTGCGGAAACTGGGTTTACTCGGCGTGCCCGGGCCTTGGATCGTTCTGTGTTTTTCCGCTTTTTCCTGTCTGGCAATGGTTCCGCTTATGATTGCAGATTTTGTTTCCATCCCCGGAAAATCGCTTGCCTTTTTGCTGCTGGCGGGTCTTGGCGCCGCAGGCGGGCAGTTTGCCATCACAGCTGCTTATACCTATGCGCCGGCAAGGGAGATCTCGATCTATGATTACTCGCAGCTCTTATTCATCACTCTGCTGACATTCTTCCTGATCGGAGAAGTTCCGGATTGGATCAGCTGGATCGGATATGCGATCATTATCCTGGGTTCTGCCTTACTGTTTTTCTATAATAAAAAGCATTTGGATGAGGAGGAAGCATAAATGTCCGGCAATTCCATACAGGTCCGAGCTTATGCTGAACATGATTTATCCGGAATGATCTCTCTGTGGAATCAGATCGTTGAAGAGGGGATCGCCTTTCCTCAGGAAGATCTTCTTGATATGGAGACAGGAAGAAGCTTTTTCGCATCCCAGACGTACTGTGGCGTGGCGGTTGATGATGAAGGGAAAAAGCTGGTCGGACTCTATATTCTCCATCCCAATAATGTAGGACGATGCGGACATATCGCCAATGCCAGTTATGCGGTGGATGCCAAATGCCGTGGCCGGCATATCGGTGAGAAACTGGTGAAAGATTGTCTGAAGCAGGCGAAGATTCACGGTTTTCGCATTCTCCAGTTCAATGCGGTCGTCGAAAGCAATACGCATGCCCGTCATCTCTATGAGAGAGCCGGCTTTACTCAATTGGGTACGATCATCGGAGGCTTTCGCATGAAAGACGGGCAGTATGTAAACATCTGCCCGTACTACCGTGAATTGTAATTGTTATATCATTCGGTTATGAATCGATATGAACATCCATATGCGGGTAGGCAAATTCAATGCCTGCCTTTTTAAAGTTATTGTACACATCCTCAAGGATTCTGAAGCGCGTCGGCCAGTATTTCTCATTCAGTACGCGGGAGCGTGAACAGAGAATCACCGCACTGTCACCCAGCTCGTAGACAAAGATGTGAATGCTCCCGGGATCAAAGATCTGTTCATGTTGTTCACGGTTCTCATCTGCTTTTTCAGCCTGATCCTGCTGATCAGCGAGAATAGTCGACCGGATGACATCCTTTGCCCGGTCAATATCTGTCCCGTAAGGCACGGCATAATGCAGATCCAGTGTGCGGTATTCCTGCGCTGTGTGATTGGTCACACTGGTCGAACTGAGAATCTGGTTCGGAACGATAATGGTTTTTTCGTCAAGTGTCTTGAGCTTCGTGAAAAACAACCCGATATCGGTAACTGTACCTTCACTGTGTGTGCTTGCTTCAGATATATGATCGCCGACCTTGAAGGGTTTAAGGATCATGATGATGATACCGCTGGCGACATTGCTGAGATTGTCTTTTAATCCGAGTACAACTGCCAGTCCGATTGAACCCAGAAGTGTGAGAAGCGAGGATGTCTTGACACCAAAGCCGTTCAGGATCATCAAGATAGCAATCATGTAGAGTACGATCCTGATAATGGTTGCGATAAATGATACAGCTCCGGGATCAACATCAGTTTTTGCACAGATCTTCTTGGTGATGCGCCGGCAGACTGTCTCAATTATTCTGGAAAAGATCCACAACAGAATGAGTGCAACGATGATCCGGAAAATCAGGACTGCCGTGTTGCCTGCGGCAGCATGCTTAAAGACCCCGGATAAAGCTTGTTCAATGTCTTTCATGAGATAAATCTCCTGTACAGATATGTGAGAGTTACAAACCTTATTACGGGCGTAGTATACCATAGGGAACTGTGCTTTGTCGATTGAGGCAGATTGTGTATAATATTATAAAGAAAGAGCAGTACTGCAAGAGAAAAAGAACAGAGGGAGACTGATCATATGCAAGACAGACAGGAAACCGGGATCATTTGTCCCAACTGCGGAAAAGAATCAACATTTGAGATGTGGATCAGCGTCAATACACAGCAGCATCCGGAGATGAAACAGGCTGTGAGGGACCGCTCGGCATTTGTTTTTAAATGCCCGGAATGCGGAGTTGAGACACCGGTTGATTACGGTTTTCTCTATCATGATCCGGACCAGCAGGTCATGATCCACTATGTGACGGATGATGCCCAGGCAAAGAAGCTGCACGAGGTGCTCTCAGACAATGAAAATGCTAAAGTGCTCGGGATCAAAAATGCCGGATATATCATCCGGATAGTCAGATCGGCCAATCAGCTGGCAGATAAACTTGCAGTATTTGACGCGCAGTTAGATGACCGTATTGTGGAGGTGTATAAGCTTTCAGCCTTGTCCACAATACATAAAGAGCATCCTGAGTTTAGTTTGGATACCGGAGAGTTTGTCTTCTATACGGATGAAGAGGGGAGCCACAAACTGCAGATACTCAATAACGGGGAGCCCTTTGGAAGCATCGGGTTCAACATGGATGCATATCACAAGATGGAAAACGATTTTATCGGCATTTTATGTGATCTGCAGCATGATGATCCTGTGATAGACCGCCAGACAGCGATTGATCTGATGAAGATTCTGGGCGATCATTGAGTGCAACTTGACATTAGAACGAAAACATGTTAGTTTTTAAAGGGTTAGCAGAGGCTAACCCCTTATTTAGGCCTAGTGGTTAGCATAAGGTAACCAAAATGATTTCAAGTGATTCTAAAGGAGAAATGATGAATCAAACCAAGAGTTTTCTGGAAGTAAAAGATCTTCATAAAAGCTTCGGAACCGGTGATACGAAGCAGGAAGTGCTAAAAGGAATGTCATTCAATGTGAAAAAAGGTGAATTTTGTGTTTTGCTCGGGCCATCCGGTTCAGGCAAATCAACCCTGCTCAATATTATAGGAGGGATCGATGCCCCTGACAGCGGGACTATCTCTATTGACGGCGAGCTGCTCAAAGATATGAATGAGAAGGATCTGACGGGATATCGGAGGCGTCATCTGGGATATGTTTTTCAGCTTTATAATCTGATTGCCAATCTCAATGTAAAAGAAAATATCGAAGTCGGCGCGTACCTTTCCGATCATCCGCTCGACATCGATGATCTGCTGCATACACTCGGTTTATGGGAACACCGCTACAAACTGCCCAATCAGCTTTCCGGCGGACAGCAGCAGCGCGTCTCGATCGGGCGTGCCATTGTGAAGAATCCGGATCTGCTTCTCTGTGACGAGCCGACCGGCGCTCTTGATTACACGACGTCGAAAGAGATCTTGCAGCTGATCGAACAGATCAATGAAAAATACGGTAATACGATCATTATGGTAACGCACAATGAGCCGATTCGCGGTATGGCTGATCATGTGATCAAGCTCCGTGACGG
>JAFWDW010000153.1 GCA_017515965.1 Lachnospiraceae bacterium | reverse complement strand
TATCATCGCGGTCAACTCAGCCACCTACATTGGCTGTAAAATGCGTAAAACCAAGGGTTCCATTGTCGCGACACTTGGTGTGATCTCACCGTCTGTCATCATCATTTGCGTGATCGCGGCGCTCCTCAAGCAGTTTGTAACCTACCCGGTTGTACAGCACGCCTTCGCAGGCATCCGCGTCGCAGTCTGCGCGATGCTGATCATGACAGCTGTAACCGTTGCACGCAAGGGTATCAAGGACATCCCCGGTGTCTTTCTCTTCTTAGGCGGTTTCGCCCTGGCGTGTTTCACGCCGATCCCGCTGGTACTGATCGTCGTTCTGGCAGGTGTGATCGGATTTGTCCTCTCACACGTTAAGAAGGGAGGCGCCGCATGATGACATGTCTTGCCCTCTTCTGGGAATTCTTTAAAATCGGTCTGTTCGCGGTCGGAGGCGGCACAGCGACAATCCCGTTCCTGATGGATCTGGCAGAGCGTGTCGACTGGTATACGACCCAGGAACTGCTCGATATGATCGCAATCAGTCAGAGCACTCCCGGTCCGATCGGCGTCAATATGGCCACCTATGTAGGCTACACCACCGCCGGCGTTCCCGGCGCCGTCATCGCGACGATCGGACTTGTGATGCCGGCATTTCTGATTATGCTGGTCGTCGCCCGGCTGTTCATGCAGTACAAAAACAACAAAACCGTTGAAGCAGTCTTTGCGGGCATCCGCCCGGCTGTCGCGGGGCTGATCCTGTTTGCGGCCTGGACTGTCCTGCGCGTCACGATCTTTGTCGCCGGTAAAAACGGTTTCGAAGTCAATATCCCGGGACTGATCCTCTGCGCCGTGCTGCTGGCAGCCATGAATCTGCCGTATCTCAAGAAATGGCACCCCGTTGTCTGGATCGGGATCGGTGCTGTCATCGGTATTTTGCTGAAACTGTGACACGCTTTTATCTGAAAGGAATCTTATATGACCGTTAAACTCTACGACTTAAAGCCATATGACCGCACATTCAAGGCCACTGTGCAAACCTGCACGAATGCCGGCCGGTCTGATGCGGTCCTCTTTGCCGTAACGCTGGATCAGACGCTCTTCTTCCCGGAGGAAGGCGGGCAGAGCTGTGACACCGGTCTGCTGACACCACAGCTGTCAAATGCAAATAAGCCGACCATTTCGGTCATCGATGTGCAGCTTAAAGGCGATGAGATCGTCCATTACTGCGACAGGCCGATCGAGCCCGGCAGCGCCGTCACCGGCAAGATCGACTGGGCGCACCGTTTTGACAATATGCAGCAGCACACAGGGGAACATATCATATCAGGTCTGGTCAACAAACATTTCGGTTTCAACAATGTGGGTTTCCATCTGAGTAATGAAACGGTCACCATGGATTATGACCATGAGCTTACGCCGGAGCAGATCAATCGTCTCGAAATACTGGCCAACGAGGCTATCTGGAATAACTGCCCGGTAACCGCCTGGTATCCGTCACCGGATGAGCTGGCATCTCTGCATTACCGCAGCAAAATTGATCTGGATGCAGGTGTACGCCTTGTCAGAATCGACGGCGTTGATCTGTGCGCCTGCTGTGCGCCGCATGTGAGCACAACCGCGCAGGTCGGTTTGCTTAAGATCACAGACTACAGACGCTACAAAGGCGGTATGCGCCTGTGGATCAAATGCGGCGGGCGCGCTCTTGCCGATTACCGCATGCTCCATGATCAGGCAGGCGCGCTCTCGGAAGAATTCTCTTCCCCGCGCGATGCACTGGTTGAACCGGTTCAAAAAATCAAACAGGATCTGGAGAGCGCCAAGGCGGAACTGGCTAAGGCGCACGCTTCACTCCTTCAAAACAGGATAAAGAGCATACCCGATGATAAACCGCATGTCATCCTGCTTGAACCTGAGATTGACGATACGAAAGCGCTGCGCGATGCACTCAATGAACTGGCAGAAAAGCGCGGCGGATACTGCGCCGCTTTCTACGGCAGACAGGATCAAACATGGCGCTATCTGTGTGCGGGCACCGGATCAGACTGCCGTATCTGGAACGAAGAACTGAAAAAAGCCTTCCCGGTCCGCGGAGGCGGCAGGGAAGGCATGGTCCAGGGCAGTGTTGAAGCTGATGAAGCCGCACTCTCTGCCTGGTTTGCTACGCTGTATACCAGCTGATGATCTGTTTTCCGGCTATATAAGCGGCGATAAATCCGATAACGAGGAAAGGTACAAAAGGAATTGTCTCAGACAGTTCCTTTTTTTGTTTTCCAAATATCATTCTGAACGAAAGGTAAAAGGCTGCCGAAAGGGCAGCCGCACACAGTCCGACGAGCGCTCTTGCAAGTCCCAGGCAAAGCGCGCCGATCGAGAGAAGCTTGATATCTGCCCCGCCTAAGGGAAGCCGGCCGGTCAAACGCCCCATAACCAGACTCCAGATGACAGCTCCGGCCAGCATCACGATCCCCGCTTCTGCACCTGCGCGTAAAGAAACCGGCCAGATATCCGGTCCGCCCATCACCATGTCAGCTGCATGCCCTGTGATGACCCAGACACTCACCGCCGTAAGATGCGCATCGGAAACAGCGCTTCTGTACAGATCTTCAACGGCAAGAGCCATAAGCATCACAAACAAAGCAGCTAAAAAGAACCTGTAAAACATAGCATTTAACATAAAAGTAATGTATCATGGACATACGGCGTAAAACAGTCGATGATCACCGATTGTTTTCGATACTTTTCGACTCTGTTTGCGACAGGAAAGAATGCGATGTCTCAGGAAACGAAAAAGAGAATACTCAACTCCGTGATCCGGCTGGCCGTGATCCTGGTGATCGCCTTTCTGATCGGGCATTTTCTCCGTCAGAACAACAGCCAGGAGAGCGCATCTGACTCCCAGCCTGCTCAGTCTCAGGAAAATACATCAGACTCTGACATCACCACGGCGGATGGAACCAGCCTGGAAGAGGCAGATGACAATACAAAAGAGGCGATTTACACATTCCGCAACCGCTATCTGCGGGATGAGCATTTCCAGAAACACGGGAATGAATTTGATTACGCCAGCGCCGAAGAATACGAAGCGGGCGCTTCTGCCGTTGTCAACGACCCTGCTGCCCTGCACAAAAAAGAAGCCGATGACAACGACGATATCTATTATCTGGAAAAGACAAACGAGTTCGTTATCGTCTCGACCGACGGTTATATCCGGACTTATTTCAAACCGCGCAGCGGAATCAAGTATTACAATAAACAGTGACGATCATGACGATTCAGGAAGCGAACAATATCATAGAGGCATTTTACGCACTGGAAAAACCGACCACTGAAGAGCGGGCGGATTTTGCGGAAGCGATGAATTATCTGTACGACGAGACCGGAGACACGGATTTTCTGGTGGCTCTGGGCACCATGTACTATGAACAGGACATGTTTGAGTTTGGCCTGCAGTATTTTATGCTGGCCGCCGACAAGGGAAATGTCACCACCCCGCTGCCCGAGATCTTTGCCGACCAGGCTGAGACATTCGTCAATATGGACAAAAAAGAAGACGCGCTGACTCTGTTAGATGAGGCGCGGAAGTATCTCGCGCAGAGGATCGCCGCAGATCCTCTCTTTGATGATCTGGGCCTGATGAGACATATCGTCATGAATACGTATAATCTGAGAAAACTGGATCCTGAGAAAATGGATCTTTATGATCTGTTCTATGCTCTGCGTATTCCGCGCAGAGTACAGTTCTCCTGCTTCGGTCAGCGCCATGAGGCGCAGTCCGCGTTCAGCGGCGCGGGGATCACTGTCCGGTTCGATGACACGAAGTATGCTTCTATCGATGACTTCTATTCGCTGGCTGCTATCGACGGAAAACTGCTGACCTCTCTGTACCGGGATCTGCACGGTTTTAAAATCGCCTTCTGACCGTAAGCTCTTCTAGTTGCGCACAAACTCCACATCCAGATCAACTGTTCCGTTCACACCGGCGGCTTCGCCCTTTTCCGTGTATTGCCAGAACCTGAAATCATAAGGTGTCTGCGGTGCTTTCTCATAGTCCGCATACCAGAACGGATAGTTCTGCAGGCGTTCCATCTCAAAAAACTGATCCTCCCAGACCATATTGGAATAGATCATCGGCTCAAAGCCGGCGCTTTTTATCTGCTCACAGAAGGCGACCGCATTATCGGTAAACTGTTTTCCGCTCACATCATCCGTGCGCGCCTCATCATCCCGGATGGTCTCAGGGTCAAAGACGACCGGCAGCTGCAGTTCATGACCTTCCAGCATCCGGATCGTCATCTGCGCTTCCTCGAGCGCCTCCTCTTCGCTCACAGCCTGTGAGAAGAAATAGACACCGACATCAAGACCGGCCGCCTGTGCGCCGGTTATATTCTGCTCGAAAGCCTGATCTTTTAGGAGCTGTCCCATTTCGCCGTATGCACGCGCACCGATGCGGATAAATGCAAACTCAAAGCCCGCTTCTTTCAGAATTCTCCAGTCAATGTCGCCCTGATATACCGCGACATCAACTCCCTTTCTGATCGTATAACGCGCATCTCCTTCATAGGAGATCTCACTCTCTCCCTCACGGACAAGCTTGCTCCAGTCATAATCATGCATCTTCAGATCAGGATCGATGACTGCCGTAAAATGCTCGCCATAGGCGTCGACATACTCCAGCTCCCACGGGTCTGTCTGATCCTCCCCGGACGCAGGCTCCGTATCACTGCTGCCCTGCTTCTCCTGCTGCACCGGTTTGCTGCCGGCCTCAGTCTGTTTCTGACCGCCGCATCCCGCGAGCAGAAGCGCAAGACAGATACAAAGCAGGATTTCTTTTGTCCACCGCGCTCTATTCATTGTCAAATCACTGCCAGAACATGATCTCAAAGTCTTCTGAAAGGTCTAAATCATAGAGCCAGTCCAGCGCCACGGGCTTCTCGAAATCTACCCTCTGCGCCTTTGCAAACTCGGCCATATATGTGGCGATCTCCAGTAGTTCGTACGGGACAGAATAATCTCCGGCTACCTTGACTTCCCGCCCGGACGGATTAAAATCGATCACCTCGACATTGCATACACCGCCCCGGACAAGGCCAAATGCATTGAGTTGATCCTCCTTCCCGGGAAGCAGTGCCATATAATAATCTCTTGATCCGAACCGCAAACCTGTTCCGTCAGAACCCTCGATGTCAAAATCGTCAGCGAACTTTTCAAAATCAAACACACCGTCTTTAATCCACTCTTCCACATCGTGCACCGTGAAAAACACGGAGCCGTCGATCTCATGTCTGACTGTGGCTTTTTCATCATCTTCCTCTTCCGGGGAATCTTCCTGTTCATCGTCAGTATCATCCGCATCATCGAATTCTTCTGATGCATCTGTATCTGCGACCGGTTGACTGTCCGGATCTGTCTTGTCAGCTCCGCACGCTGTCAGGACAAAAGCACAGACAAGAACGACCAGGATCAGATGGAGATAAGACTTGACTTTCATCATCGTGCAGTCCTCCTGCTCTGACTAAAAACAATTATTCCGGAAACAGCTTTGATTTCAGAAGGTTCTGGCTGATCAGGATCGCCACCGTTGCGATAATGCACAGCTCGTAAAATCCGGCACCGCATCCGAGTCCTATAGCTGCGGTTGTCCAAAGCCCTGCCGCCGTGGTCAGTCCGGTCACGTGATTGCTCTTGGAGACGATGATCGTTCCGGCGCCCAGAAAACCCAATGCAGAGATGGCCTGCGCCCCGATTCTGGAAGGGTCGACGCCCGGGTAAAGGAGAAACATGTATTCTCCGACAAGAATCGTCACTGCACATCCGATACAGGTCAGGATATGTGTCCTGAATCCTGCCTCCTTATTGAGCTTGTCCCTGAAGTATCCGATAGCGCCGCCGCAAATCATGGCAAGCAAGAGACGAACCGTAACAGATACGATATTCAACTCTCCAAGCAGCGGTACGGCAGTTGAAATGAGCTTCATGGTATTCCCTCCTGTTAAAGAACCCACCGAATCCTAGGATCCAGTGGGCTTCCTGATTTATGGAGCGTATGGGATTCGAACCCACGACCTCCAGATTGCGAACCTGGCGCTCTCCCAGCTGAGCTAACGCCCCGAGACTGTACCATATTTTATATCAGTCCGGGGCGTCTTGTCAACGAGTAATTCTTCCTCACATTTTGAAACTTACGATCTCATCACTGTCCTGAACAGCATAGATATAATCTCCGATATAGATGCAGCGTCTCACGCCGTCTTCGGTTTCATAGTTCTTCTCGACCGTGATCTGCTCACCGGCTGAGAAGACCAGCACGCCGCCCATTGTCTCCGGCTTCGGCAGTTCAATGGCATCTGTATTGCCGTCACCGGACTCGGCGATCTCAGCATCTTCAATGATCACATCATCTTCGATCGTCACATCCTCATCCAGATCATACGGAACAGCCAGATAACCTGCTTCCTTGTTTTCCAGAAGCGCATGGTGGTCATACTGCGCCTCACTGTTCATATTCGCAAATTGCTTTGAATCAAGCACTCTCGGGTTTGACGGATCACTGATGTCGAAAAGGGCGATCTTGAGATCATTTGACATGTTGCTGCCATCGACGTTGTCTTCTGTCCCGTAACCGATTCCGATGAGCCGTTTGTCCGAGATCGGCACCAGCATGGTCGAAAATCCTGTGATCTCCACTTCCCCGTCGATCTTGGGAGCAGTCGGATCGGCCAGATCCAGAATGAAAAGCGGATCGATCTGCTCATAGGTAATAATGTATGCTTTCTCTCCGATAAAGCGAACGGCCTCGATATGCTCGTTGCGGGCGAATCCCGTGACACTGCCGACTTCCTCAAGCTTTTCATCCAAAACATACAGGTTGTTTACGTCATGACCGTTCCTGTCTGCAGTCGTCGCAATACGGAAGAAACCGTCCTTCTCATCCATCGCGAACTGTCCGTAAGCAGTTCCGCGCACTTTGCCGACAGCATCGAACGAGAGCTTGCCGTCATTTAACCCGATCTTCATGATCCTGGTAGCTGTGCTCTTCGTCGAATAATCGGTACTGGCGATATAAAGGTTCTTCGTATTGCAGTAGATATCTCCTGAAGCTCCGAGGACTGCTTTTGTCTCACTCTCGATCTTCTTACTGTTCTTGAACCTGACAGAGCTGACTGTCACATAGGAAGCCTGGTCCGGATGCGGAAAAGCGCTGACGTCGGTTGCCGACATGGCTTCATATCCTGAATCAGTCAGAATATACGGGATGTAGTGCTCACTGTCCGCATACTCATTCGTAATTATGTAAACGATTCCGTTTACCAGCCTGCTTGAGACTAAATACCCGCTCTGCTCAAAATGTCCGATTTCCCTGGGTTTCGCATGATCGGAAATATCATAGGAAGTGACGACGGACCTTTCTCCGTCCTTGTCGTACACATATCCGATCGTGACCAGGCGATCCCCCGAGAGATATAGATTCTCAACACTTCCGTTCTTCTCAAACCGGCTGATGGTGGCTGTCTTTTCAGTCTTTCCTTCTTTAGCCTTGTAGATCTCAACCTCATTATAGCCGTTTACAAGATAAATGAATTCTCCGTCTGTCTTGATAATGTCTGCCTCATCGACATCCTCGACCTGCTTGTATGTCTCGGAGTGAGATTTGGCGCTCTCACCAGGCGCAGCGAGCGGCACATCGCTATCGTCGATACTCGCGATTCCATCATCACCTGCTACTTCAGTTGTTTCATTCTTGCCGCCGATCGAAAACCAGTCGAACAGACCCGGCTTGTTGATATTACTGATCTTTTTCTGAAGTTCCTCTTCATTTTCAAAAGTCTGAACCTCACCGTTTTCAACCGCCGCCTCGTATTCCGCTGAATTGTGCGGTATCGTTCTGGCACTGTCATGACCGGTCGCCCTGCGCACAGTCGGAACAGCGATCAAAGTCAGCGCAAGACATGCTGCCAGAGCGGCCGCATATCCCACAAACCGCCTGTTTTTGTACCAAGGCAGTCTGACCGGCTCGCTGCGGTCCCGGAGCTCACCGATCTCGTCCGCAGTCTGCAGTCTCCTGAGCATGTTTTCTTTAGACAGGGATTCAGGCGTCTGAAGCCCGTCCTGCTCAAGTTTATTTTTCAAAAAATCAAAATCATTCATGATCATTTCCCCGATTTACAACTCCTCTTGCTGCTACCGCTGTCCGACTCTCAGGATTCGTCTTCCAGACATTCCCGCATCTTCTTTAAACTGCGCGAAAGTCTGGACCTGACACTTCCCGGTCTCAGGCCAACCATCCGGCCGACCTCCTCGCTTGTAAATCCTCCGACAACGGAGAGCAGAACAATGTCTCTGGACTGTTCATCCAGGTGCGAAAATGCCTGCTCCAGCATCAGATGATCTGTAAATCCTGTCCGCGGTCCTTCCTCAGGCTCCTGCTTGAGCGCCTCGATCTTCTCTCTCTGGCTGATGGTGCCGCGTATTTTTTTAGAACAGCATCCGGCCAGTATCTTGAAGATCCATGAATGGAAAGCCTCGCTGCTCTTAAGTTTACCGATCTGTCTCCAGGCATCCAGGATGCAGTCCTGCACGACATCCTCGGCGTCTTCACGGTTGCCTAACCTGTAAAATGCATAACGGTATAGTTGATCCTTATACCGGTCATACATCTCACAGAAGGCTTCCATGCTGCCGGCTCGTGCCAGATCTACCGTCTGCAGATCGGTTGCTTGTCTTATTTCTCCTGTCATCTGCTGTTTCTCCTGCAGTGACATTCAAAAATGAATGCCTTCATAGACTTAAGTGTCCTGTTTGGGAAAAGTTGTTGCCTTGTTTTCATAATAACAGAAAGGAACACAGCCTGCAAAGCCGTGTCCCCTTTTTTCTTAAACATATGTATCTGATCAGGTCGCCAGCATCTCAAATGTTGAGATGGCCCTCTCCAAAGCCGCCGGCGTTACGGTATCACCTTTTTCATAGACTGCCGTCCACGAGTAGAAGAATGTTCCGATGAGCTCCGTATACTGTACACCGACATATTCCTTGGTGCCGTCCTCTGATTTGTAAATCCACTCGATTCCCTTGACCTTGCGCGATCCGGCCTGAACGGTATTGCTGATCGGACCCTTCACAAGCTTGTCGCCCTCACGCTTGATAATGTTTGCCGCCACGCCTTCGAGCAGTTCTTCATCCGACTGACCACTTCTGTTTTGCATCAAGCTCAGCGAGAAAAACGGTACCTGCCCGCTCTTATAGGTGTATACCTTCATGGAATAATTATCGATCTCGGTGTCGTACGCGCTGTCCACACTGAACTGATAGCCGTGATCGTGATTTGTAAAGGTCACCTCCTTACCGGACGGTGTGGGAATGCGCGTTGTCTGTTTCTTATCGCTCTTGCCATCGTCGATATCGGTCTGCGGCTCAGGCGATGTATCCTGTCCGCCTCCTATGGTGTAATTATTGGGAACTTCAAAGATATCGTCCGGAACTTTGTTGTCAATCTCCTTAATTTCCATCGCACTGGTCTCATCATCGGTTTCGGCAATGATGTAGACCAGCTCCCCGTCATCATTGTACAGAAATTGTGTCTTCTGCTTTTCATTCTCGACTTCCTCACTCTCGTACTCCATTCCATTGTGCTTGACGACACCTTTTTTCCAGTCAGCATCAGCCTTGGCAATTTTATAGATATTCCCGACACTCTTTTCAATGGTGTCGAGCTCTTCCTGTATACTTTCATCCACTTCTGCCTGCTCTCCGGTCTTGGTCTGCGGATCGAGAACCGTAACGATCTTGCCGTCTGTAATCAGGATCATACTGGTTTCCTCATCTTCATAATTGACATAAAGATCATTTTTCTTACGGTACAGTTCAAT
Source organism: Lachnospiraceae bacterium (assembly GCA_017515965.1). GTDB lineage: Bacteria > Bacillota > Clostridia > Lachnospirales > Lachnospiraceae > RUG842. Next base: position 6,825 of record JAFWDW010000153.1, on the reverse strand, counting down.
CGCTTTATCCTCTTCCTCCAGCACTACGTCCATATGGATGCCGGTCCGTTTGGATATATCCTTAAAGACCTCGGGAGTTCTAAATGTATTCGTCCCCTCCTTTGTCCCGCTTCCACATGCACATAAGACAACCGTCAAAGCCACGCACAGCAGCAAACCAAGCCCATGCTTCAGAGATGTTTTGTTCATTGTTCTCCTCCTGTTCCTTCAGTACACATGACCCGTCTTTATTATAGTTTTCGCGATTCAGCCCGTCTTTCCATTTTTTTCATTGTCAATGACAATTTGGCAACTATCCTGTGCTATACTATCGATAACCACCGATCTGTTTAACAGGAGCATCCAATATGACACCCGCACCGTTTTCTACCCAATTAAAACACTTTATGGATACGATAGACTGCTCTGCATCCGAGCTGTCGGAGGCTTCCTCTCTCTCTTCTTCCGTGATCAGCCGTTATCTGAGCGGACTGAGAGAACCTTTTTTCGACAGTCTGCATATCAATGCGCTCGCCGAGGGATTAGCACAGCTGGCATCAAGCAGATCAGATCTTTCGCCTGATGACTTTTCAAAGAGGGCGATTGCAGATTCGCTTGCCCGCTCGATCACCGGTCTGGAGAACACCTATTCTGATTTCCTTGATAATCTGCGCAGTGTGATCAGCGCTCTGGATATCAGTAATGTCTCAATTGCCAAGGCCTTAAACTATGATGCCTCTTATGTCTCCCGTCTTTTATCCGGCGCCAGACGGCCTTCTCATCTTCCCGATTTCATCGAAAAGATAACCTCTTGGCTTGCGCAGCATTGTGATCAGCCTTATCAAATCCGTACTCTTGCCGCTCTCCTCAAAATCGAGGAGCGTCAGCTCCTTGCACTCGAGGATCGCAAAGCGCAGCTGATTCATTTTCTGACGACAAATACCGGCGACAACGCCGCACCTGCGCAGACCTTTGTCGATATGATCAATTCTTTTGACTTCGATGCATTTGTCAAGGAAATCGACTATGACACATTAAAAGTTCCGAAAGCACCCTTTATGAGGCGTTTCTCAAAAGTGTACAGCGGTCTCGAACCAATGAAGCAAGCTGATCTTGACTGGCTGAAGGGGACAGTTTTATCCCGAGCCGATGATGATGTCATCATATTCAGCGACATGCCTATCTCAGAGATGGGTACCGACGAAGAGTTTGTCAAAAAATACAGTCTGGGACTTGCCTTGATGCTCAAGAGAGGACTGACTGTACACATGATACATGATGTCCATCGCCCTCTGGAAGAAATGGTACTGGGGTTAAAAAGCTATATCCCCATGTATATGACAGGACAGATACGTCCGTATTATTTCCCGTCTCCGACAGCCGGCACTTTTCACCATCTCCTCAAAGTATCGGGCAGTGCAGCACTGGAGGGAACGGTCATCGACGGTCATCAGCTCGAAGATCGCTATTATCTGACCAGCAAAGAAGCGGATCTCCCCTTTTACAGAGCCAAGGCAGCGCATCTGCTTGGATGTGCGCGTCCCCTCATGCACATCTTTCTGGGAAAAGATTTCCCCGCGCTGCAGGCCTACCTGCGTCATCCCTCCAAACAGAAAGGGGAACTGCTCACCATGGATTACGGGCACAGTCACATCACACTGAGAAAGGGAAATTATGTTCTGGTCTCAAAAGAAAAAAGCCCTGTCATCCATTTCTGCATTGAGCTTCCACAGATGGTCAGGGCTTTTGAGGCTCTGTTCTAAACTATTTCGTTTTCAAATCAATCCGCCATTCTGATCACGCTAATGATCTCGGGATGATTGGCCACGCAGGCCGCCATCGTCTCCTCAGCCAGCTTGCCGGTCACGATACCGAACTCACCCGCAATGCGCGGCGCGCGCAGCACTTTGAGCGAGCCGAGAACCGTGCCGAGTTCATCCGCGAGAGCCTCGTCGCCGGATACGCGCGCGAAGAAACGCCTGTTCTCTGCGCCGAAGTCTGCTACCGGCATCTCCTCTTGGGTCCAGACGCTTCGTTTGACCGCACCCGGAGAGACAACCGCCTCGATCACATCAGAGACGACCGCACTGGCTGTCGGAAGTTTGCCTGCTCCCTGGCCGTAGAACATCGTATCACCGAGCATATCGCTCGTCAGGAAGATCGCGTTAAACTCCATATTGACTCCGGAGAGCGCATGCTCCTGATCAAACATCATCGGTGCCACCATCGCGTGGATCTGATCCTCCTGAATGACGCTCTGTCCGACAAGGCGGATCATACAGCCCATCTCTTTGGCATAAGCCATATCTTCCGGTGTCACTTTCGTGATGCCTTCGGTATGGATGTTTTCAAAATTGACAAACTTTCCGGAGACGATGGAGGAAAGGATCGCGAGCTTACGGCAGGCATCCCATCCCTCGACATCCTCGCTCGGATCCGCCTCGGCAAAGCCCTTGTCCTGTGCTTCTTTAAGGACCGCTGCGTAGTCGGCTCCTTCATCGTACATTTTGGTCAGCATGTAGTTTGTCGTGCCGTTTACGATACCGAAAATCTTCTGGATATGATCGGCTGTCAGGCAGGTCCGCAGATTCCGGATGATCGGAATACCGCCGCCGACGCTCGCCTCAAACAGGAAGCGCACATTATTCTTTTGCGCCAGCTGCAGCAGTTTCGTACCGTTGGCCGCGACCATCGCCTTGTTGGAGGTGACTACACTCTTTCCCGCTTCCAGACACATGCTGACAAACTTGGTCGCAATACCGACACCGCCCATAGTCTCACAGACGACGCTGATCTCGTCATCATTCACGATCTCATTGATATCATGTACGACGATTTCCTGAACCGGATCTCCCGGAAAATCACGTAAATCGAGAACCTTCTTAACCTCAATCGTCTGTCCGCAGCGTTCCGCAATCAGATCACCGTTCTCGCGCAGCACTTCCACAACGCCTGAACCGACTGTTCCGTAACCCATCACTGCTATTTTTGCCATGGTTCTCACCTCCTATTTTTTGTTGATCATAATCAGATAAGCATCGATAAAGCCATCGATATCACCGTCGAGAACTGCGTCAGCATTTGTCTTCTCATACTGTGTCCGCAGATCCTTAATCAGCGTATAAGGCTGAAGGAAATACGATCTTATCTGACTTCCAAAATCGATATCTTTGACATCTCCGCGGATACCGGCCGCCTTTGCCTTCTGCTCTTCCACCTGCCGCATATACAGCTTGGTCTTGAGCATCTGCATTGCTTTGTCTTTATTCATATGCTGCGATCGTTCATTCTGACACTGTACGACGATTCCTGTCGGAAAGTGTGTAATACGGATCGCAGATGATGTTTTGTTGATGTGCTGTCCGCCGGCACCGCTCGAACGGTAGGTGTCAATACGGATGTCATCATCATTGATCTCGATCTCGATATCTGTATCGAGCTCCGGCATCACCTCGCACGAGGAGAACGATGTCTGCCGTTTACCGTTCGCATTAAACGGTGAGATGCGCACCAAACGATGCACGCCATGCTCTGATTTCAGATATCCGTACGCGTTTTCGCCGTGCACCTCAAAAGTCACCGATTTGATACCGGCCACATCACCCTCAAGAAAGTCCACTTCCTCAACGGTAAAGCCCTTGTTTGCCGCCCACTTGGTATACATTCTGTAGAGCATCGATGTCCAGTCGCAGGCTTCGGTGCCGCCGGCACCGGCATGGAGCGTTACGATCGCGTCGCGCTCATCGTACTCACCGGAGAGGAGTGTCGCCATACGCAGTTCGGAGAACTGGTCTTCGAAGACTTCAAGCTGCTCTTTGATCTCATTGAGCATACTCTCGTCCTCTTCCTCTTCCGCCATCTCGATAAAGACTTCAATATCTTCATAGGCCTGGTCGAGCTTATCGATCTTCTCGACCTGCTGCTTTAAGTTGCCGGCTTCCTTCGTGATCGCAGTTGCCTTTTCCGGGTCATCCCAGAATCCGGGTTCGGCCATCACCAAATCAAGCTCGGCTATACGGTCTTTCTTTGCTGCAGTGTCAAAGTGAATCCCTCAGATCTTTCAGGGGTTCTTCGTAAGCGAGCAGAGTCGCTTTGTATTCATCGATTGCAACCACTTAAATCACCTCTTTCCTTTTCTTCCACAGCAATTTTTATATTTCTTTCCGCTGCCGCATGGGCAGGGATCATTCGGGTAAACTTTTTTGTTTTCTCTTTGCTTGGGCTTGCGCACTGCTGACTCGTCACGGTTGGTAGCCATCGGTTTGGCAACTTCCTCGCGTTCAACCTTTTGCTCGACCTTGATATGGAACATCAGACGGATCGTATCCTCGATAATACCCTGCTGCATCTCATTGAACATGTCAAAGCCGATCATGCGGTATTCAACCAGCGGATCTCTCTGGCCGTAAGCCTGCAGACCGATTCCCTGACGGAGCTGGTCCATGTCATCGATATGAGCCATCCATTTATTATCCACCGCCCGCAGAAGCACTACGCGCTCTACCTCACGCATCGCCTCAGGATCCGGGAACTGGGATTCTTTCATCTCGTAGGCTTCATGTGCCTGTTCTTTCAGATCTTCCGCAATCCCTTCCGGACCGAGCTTAAGATCATCAGGCGTGACAGGCTTCAGCGCCGGGATGACATTCTGCAGACGCATATTCAGATTGACCAGATCCCAGTCCTCTTTATCCATATGAGGATTAAGCTCCGTCAAAACCGTATCATCAATGAATGAATCCATCATGCCCAGAACCGAATCCTTCATGTTTTCGCCATCGAGGACCTTGCGCCTCTCGGCGTAAATCAGCTCGCGCTGTTCGTTCATCACCTGATCGTACTCAAGGAGCTGTTTACGGATACCGAAGTTATTGCCCTCGATCTTCTTCTGTGCGGATTCGATCGCCTTGGAAAGCATCTTGTGTTCGATCTGCTCTCCGTCCTGTACACCGAGCGTCTCAAAGACGCTCATCATACGTTCAGAGCCGAACAGACGCATCAGATCATCCTCAAGTGAAATGTAGAAGCGGGACTCGCCCGGGTCTCCCTGTCGTCCGGAACGGCCGCGCAGCTGGTTGTCAATACGTCTGGACTCATGGCGCTCTGTGCCGATGATCTTCAGACCGCCGGCTGCCCTCGCCTCATCGTCCAGCTTAATATCAGTACCACGGCCGGCCATATTTGTCGCGATCGTGACGGCATTGTGCACACCGGCATCGGCAACGATCTGTGCTTCCATCTCATGGAACTTGGCGTTCAGGACATTATGCTGAATGCCCGCTCTCTTGAGCATCTTCGAGAGAAGTTCGGATACCTCGATCGTGATCGTGCCGACCAGAACCGGCTGTCCCTTGGCGTGAGCCTCTTTGACCGCTTCAACGACCGCCTCGTACTTTTCTCTCTTGGTCTTGTAGACCGCATCGTCATTGTCCACACGGATGACCGGAACATTGGTCGGAATCTCAACAACATCCATTCCGTAGATCTCACGGAACTCCTTTTCCTCCGTGAGCGCGGTACCGGTCATACCGGCTTTCTTCTCGTATTTGTTAAACAGATTCTGGAATGTGATCGTCGCCAGCGTCTTGGATTCACGTCTGATCTTGACATGCTCCTTCGCCTCAATGGCCTGATGCAGACCGTCCGAATAACGGCGGCCGGGCATAATACGTCCGGTGAACTCGTCGACGATCATGACTTCATCTTCCGGCGTCACAACATAATCCTGATCACGATGCATCAGATTGTGTGCGCGCAGCGCCAGAATGATGTTGTGCTGGATCTCCAGGTTTTCCGGATCAGCGAGGTTGTCGATATGGAAGAACTGCTCCACCCGGCGTACACCTTCCTCGGTCAGGTTGACCTGTTTCTCTTTCTCATTGACGATAAAGTCACCGGTCTCCACGATATCTTCGCCCATGATCGCATTCATCTTAGTGAACTCGCCGCTCGCCTCGCCCCTCTTTAACTGGCGGGCCAGGATATCGCAGGCATCATAGAGCTTTGTTGATTTGTCGCTCTGCCCGGAAATGATCAGAGGTGTTCTCGCCTCGTCAATCAGGACCGAGTCGACCTCATCGATGATGCAATAATGCATCCCGCGCTGGACGAGCTTCTCTTTGTAGATCACCATGTTGTCACGCAGATAGTCGAAACCGAGCTCGTTGTTGGTGATATACGTGATATCACAATTGTATGCCTCACGTCTTTCGTCGGGCTCCATGGAATTGAGTACCACACCGACAGTCAGTCCGAGGAAACGGTGGATCGCACCCATCCATTCCGCGTCACGCGAAGCCAGATAGTCGTTGACAGTGACGATCTGCACGCCCTTGCCTTCCAGCGCATTCAGATAGGCAGGCATCGTGGAGACAAGCGTCTTGCCTTCACCTGTTTTCATCTCGGAGATACGTCCCTGATGAAGAATGATGCCGCCGATCAGCTGCACCTTGAACGGGCGCAGACCCGTCGCGCGGTCGGCCGCTTCACGGACTACCGCGAAAGCCTCAGGAAGAATATCATCCAGAGTCTCGCCTGCTGCCAGGCGCTCCTTGAACTCTGTCGTCTTCGCGCGCAGCTCCTCATCCGATTTGGCGCGCATCTCCTCTTCAAGACCCTCGATCTGATCGACGAGCGGCATGATACGCTTGATCTCGCGCTCGCTGTGGCTGCCCATGATTTTTGAAACTAAACTCATATTACTGATTCACTCCTTTAAATGACGTCTTGCATTGAATACATGCCCGGCTTTTTACCCGCCAAAAACTTTGCCGCCTCAAGCGCGCCTTTGGCAAAAAGCTTGCGCGAGTAAGCCATGTGCTCAAAAGTGATGACCTCGTCCTCGCC
>JAFWDW010000152.1 GCA_017515965.1 Lachnospiraceae bacterium | reverse complement strand
TCCAGATACGGCTTACCGTTTGTGCCATAGATGATTCTGTCCCGCGCATGTAAAATGCCTTCTTTCAGACACGCTGTTTCCAGCAGATCCCATGCCATACGGGACAGATCATCACCAGTTTCTCTTTTTTTATAAAACAGTTTGAGCATATATGTTCAGATTTTATCGACCTCGTAGTCAGAGAAAGATCCTGTTTTTTGTGCGCCGCTCGTATCAGCTTTTTCGGCATACTTCTCAGTCGTTACCGTATACTTGCTGTCTCCTTTTACATATACAGTTCCGTCTGTTCCTTTGATTGTAACCGTTTTCCCCTCAGAATCAACTATTTTCCCTTCAGTGGAGAGACTTGTAACGGCTGAATCAGCAGTCACGATCCATGTTGATTGCTTGTCGATCACCACATTGCAGGTCCCGTCGCCGCCGTCACCGGCACAGGACTCATCATCGATAAAAGCGCCTGTCAGTTTACTGCCGTTTACCATATAAAAGTCCAGATCACTGATACTGTCATAAATGACATCACCCTTCATTTGCTGGTTATCTGCCGTAAAGGTGCAGTCAGCCCCGTTTGAGCCGGCACTGCCCCAGCCGCGCTGGTTGGAATTGCCTGTACAGCGCAGAAAGTAATCAGTCTGCTCAGGATAGGTGATCTCAACATCCGATACTGTGATGACAGACTGTGTGTTTGTTGTATAGAAAATGCCACCCTCTTTTGCTGTGATGCTTCCGCCGTCAACGATCAGGGTTCCCTCGCCCTCTTCAGCGTCCCCTGACATGCTCTGGTATACAATCAGGTTCCAGATATTGTCATTCTGCTCATTCTCCGTCTGAGAGGATGTCAGATCGCAGTCATACAGACGCAGCGAGTTTTTCCCCTCAATACAGATCCCCTCAGAATTCGTTGCTGTCAGTTTCGCATCATTCACGCTGATGTCTGCTGTACAGTATACTGCCGGAGATCCGTTACCGTTGGAGGTATAACTGCCGCCATCAATCACCATTGTGCCGCCTCCGCGATCACTGCGGATTGCAGCAGAAGATCCGCCGTCTGTCTCCACAGTATTATTCCATGCATAAAGCGTACCGCCTCCTGCTACATGGATACCGCCAGATGTTCCCTGCTTTGTCGTGATTGTTGTGTCAGACACATAAGCCTTACTGTCTGAACCGTAGGCAAAGACACCGGCTCCGCCTTCAGCATCAGTTGTAATCTTACTGTTTTTGACTGCCGTCATTCCTTCTGTTGTCAAAACAGCCGCGCCTACACCGTAAAAGCTGGCGGAATCCCCGCCGGTGCTCTCATCGTTAGAGCGATTGACCGTGACCTTGTTAAAGGTCACAGTCGCTTTATTCTGTACCAATGCAGCGCTCTCATCTTTACCTGTGGAGGTGATTTCTTCACCTTCAATTGTGGTGTCTTCCGTATAGGTGTTGACAGAGTCGTATTCTTCAGGTGCCCCCTGACTCTGACCTCCCGGTCCGCCCTGCATTTCGGATTCACCGACTATGATCTTTGTCACTTCACCATTTTCATCAAATGTGATAGTCAACTGGTCGTCTTCTTTGATATCAGTGATATCAACTGATTTTTCGTCTTCATCCTGCAGAACAGAAGTATCGTCAATCGTCAGCACAAGCTTAGTCGAATTGTCATTCCCTTTACCGGAATCACTTTGTTCAGAATCTTGTTTTTCGCTATTATCACCTTCAGGCTGTTCCGGCTGTGTCTGACTGTCTGTGCTCTCCTCACCCTCAGGTTTCTCCGGTGGTGCCTGCTGATCCGCCTGACCGGTGCCGCTGTCTTGTGATGCTTCCTCTGAAGACTGACCCGGCATCTCCGGCGGTGTCTGCTGATCCGTCTGACTGGAACCGTTGTCTTGTGACGCTTCCTCTGAAGACTGACCCGGCATCTCCGGCGGTGTCTGGCCTCCGGGCATACCTCCCGGCATATTACCTGACGACAGTGATACGGTAATCTTATCATCGTCTATCGATTCAACTGTTCCTGTTACTGTACTGGATTTTATCTGATAAGAGTTGCGTGAGCCGGAATTAGATCCGCAGCCTGTCAGGGCCAGCACCCCGACTATCACACAACAAAGAATAGTATGTATTTTACGTTTCATGTATTGCTCCTTTCACACTTTTCTTGCATTTATCGGTGTGAATTATAGAAAGAAGCCATGTCACTGTAAATAGAAATCACTGAATGTTCACTGAATTCACAAATACTACACACATCCGTCATGAGCCGGTCACAGTCCTAGCACTTCTGAGCACTTCTCCGCAAATTACAGGATCAGATACAGTCACCCTCACCATCTGCCTCGCATGCGGCGCCGATTCCTGCTCATGACCTTCAGAATCTTGAATCGAAAGCACTTTCATACTGCGGTCTTGTCCGCTAAAGCCCATCACTTCGACCATATCGCCTACTGAAAACTTATTCTTTTGCTCGAGCCAGAAAGCACATCCGTCAGTGCCGGCTTTATCTCCGGCGATTCCCAGATAAACGCTTTCCTTATGATACGGACTTCCCTGGTAGACCTGCCCATCACTGTCAGGACGGCCGTAGAAGAACCCTGTACCAAAATCCCGGTGTGTACAGTTGGATACCTGTTCCAGATACCAGGGAATCCTCTCTCTGTAGGCCTTGCGATCACGTAGGCATTGATCAATGGCATCGCGGTAAGCTCTGCAGACTGTGGCAACATAAAGAGAATTCTTCATCCTGCCCTCCACCTTAAAACTATCAATACCGGCATCGATCAAATCATCCATGTGGTCAATCATACAAAGGTCTTTCGAATGAAAAATGAAAGTTCCCCGCTCATTTTCAAAGACCGGCATCACCTCTCCCGGACGCGTCTCCTCGACAACACTGTAATTCCAGCGGCAAGGGTGTGTGCAGGCGCCCCGGTTGGCGTCACGCCCGGTCATAAAACTGCTGAGCAGGCATCTTCCGGAGTAAGAAATACACATAGCTCCGTGAACAAAGGTCTCGATCTCCATATCCGAAGAGGCATGTTCGCGAAGTTCCCTTATCTCGCGCAATGTCAGTTCCCTGGCGCAGACCACGCGCTTGGCTCCCAGACGGTGCCAGAATGCAACCGTACCGTAATTCGTATTATTCGCCTGTGTGCTGATATGCCTTTCAATCTCAGGGCATATTTTAACTGCAAGGTCAAAGACACCGGGATCCGAAATAATCAGAGCATCCGGCTGCATGGATTTTAACTCATACAGATAGGTCTCAATACCCTCCAGATCATCGTTATGCGCCAGAATATTGACTGTCACATGTACGCGCACACCATGTTGATGGGCATAGTCGATTCCATGCCGCATGTCATCGGATTTGAAATTGCGCGCACCGGCACGCAGGCCGTACGCTTCCCCGCCTATGTAGACCGCGTCAGCGCCGTAACGGACGGCTGTCTGCAGAACCTCCAGATTAGACGCCGGCATTAATAATTCAGGTTTTTTAACACTGTGTTGATTCATGATGTATTATTTCCTCACACTGACGCAGACGCCGTCTCCGACTGAAAGAACCGTTGATGTCAGCCTTTCGTCATGCATTGCTTGGTTCAAAAATTCCCGCATGCGCATATGGATAGTTCTCTGCCTTCGTTCAACCGCATACTTACTCTTGATGATCTCCCCTTCTTTCAAAACATTATCAGCCACCAGCATATCTCCAGGATTCAGAAGATCAATCAGTTTTGGTAAATACAGCGGATATTGTGCCTTGGGGCCGTCCAAAAATATAAAATCATATGGAGCGATCAGCTGATCGAGCTCTTCACATGCATCGCCTTCAATCAGGTTAATACTCTTATCCGCGTCAAAACGCGAAACGTGTTCTGTGGCTTCCCTGACATGATCCGGATTGATCTCGATCGAATCAATATGTATATCCGAAAGCTCCATGATTTCTTCCAGGCACGAAAGCATAAAAAGCGCCGAAAAGCCGATCCCGCTTCCGATTTCCAACACTCTGGACGGCTTGCGCACATGAAGAAGGAAACGCAGAAACCCCTGCATCTCCCTCCTGATAATCGGTATTTTCTCCCGCTCAGCATCCAGTCTGAGCTTCTCAAGCTTGGGAGAAAGATCCGGTTCGAAAGACTCCGCAAACACCGAGAAGCGATCCGGAAAACTCTGAAGAATCATCAGTCTTCCTCCGAGTCATCCGCCACATCAAGCAATATCGGCATGACAAGCGGTTTGCGCCCCGTCTCCTGGAGCATGAAGTTAATCAGTGTACTGCGTACAGATTCCTTCAGTTTTGACTTGCTCACTTTATCATCAGACAGTTTGCGTTCTACTGTCTTTTTGAGAGTCTCACAAGCCTCTTCGATCAATGTATCGTCGCCTGTAAGAAAGACGAAGCCGCGTGAATTAATCTTAGGTGCCGCTGTCATCCTGCGCTCTTTCATATCAATCGGAATCACCGCGACAACAACACCGTCCTGCGCAAGCTGTTTTCTGTCACGCATCACGTCTTTACTCACATCTCCGATCCTTGTGCCGTCGACCAGAATCGGTCTTGCCTGCACCTGATCGACAACCTCGGCGCCATCCTGATTAATCTCCAGCACATCACCCGAATGCATGATCATAATGTGATCCTTGGGGATGCCCAACTGAACCGCCACCTGGGCATTAGCCCTTAAATGCCTGTATTCACCGTGCACAGGCAGAGCATACTGTGGATGAACCAGAGAGTATATCAGTTTAAGCTCTTCACGCCTGGCATGTCCCGAAACATGAACATCCTGGAAAATAATATTGGCGTGGCGCGCTGACAAAGCATTGATAATATTTGAAACAGCCTTCTCATTACCCGGAATCGGGTTGGATGAAAAGACAACAGTATCCGTCGGCTTGATATGAATCACACGATGTGTACCATCCGCCATTCTGGACAGACCTGCCATCGCCTCTCCCTGACTTCCTGTCGTGATAATGACTGTTTGTTCCTCCGGATACTCATCCAGTTCTGCAGGATCAATGATCGTATCGTATGGGATCCGGATATAACCCATTTCAGATGCAATCCCAATGACGTTGACCATACTGCGCCCCTGGACAACAACCTTGCGCCCGAACTTATGTGCAATATTGATAATCTGCTGGACGCGGTCCACATTAGAGGCAAAGGTCGCGATGATCAGGCGTGTGTCCTGATACTCGGAGAAAATCCCAACCAGTGCATTGCCGACTGTTTTCTCCGACATCGTGAAACCTTCTTCTTCGGCATTGGTTGAGTCACTCATCAGTGCCAGAACGCCGCTTTTTCCGATCTCAGCCAAACGCTGCAGATCGATCGCGTCGCCGTAGACAGGCGTGTAATCCACCTTGAAGTCTCCCGTATGCACAACCGTTCCTGCCGGGCTGAAAATCGCAAGTGCCGACGCATCCTGAATGCTGTGATTCGTCTTAATAAACTCAACCTTAAAAGCGCCAAGCTCCACGATATCTCCGTGTTTGACGACATAGCGTTTTGTCGTATCAAGCAGGTCGTGTTCCCGCAGTTTGTGCTCAATGAGCGCCATGGTCAGTGCGGTTGTATAGATCGGAACATTGACATCACCGATCACAAAAGGCAGCGCACCGATATGATCCTCATGACCGTGCGTGATGACAAAACCTTTTACACGTTCTATATTGTCTTTCAAATACGTGACATCCGGAATGACAAGATCAATTCCGAGCATGTCATCCTCGGGAAAGGCCAGTCCGCAATCGACAACGATAATCGAATCACCGTATTCAAACGCGGTGATGTTCATGCCGATTGTCTCCAGCCCTCCGAGGGGAATGATTTTTAACTTTTGATTCTTACTCATCTTCCTCTTCTTCCTCTTCGGCGATCAATTCTTCAAAATTGTCGGCCTGAGCATCGAGTTCTTCCTCATCATCAACCATATCAAAAATAATCTCTTCCCCGGCCTCTTCAGACTGCTTCAGGATATATGCGTCTCCGGCCAGATCTTCTGTCTCCGTGACAAGAATATAATTGACGCCTCCAAGTACAGTTACAGCCTGTACATAAAAAACTTCTTCCTCGCCTAAATCATTGGTAAACACCATCTGTTCGCCTTGTTTCATTGTTTTTCCACCTCGTTATGCAAATAGTCCAAGTATCCCTGCAAAATAAAAACCGCAGCAATCTGGTCCACATACTTTTTCCGGTCTTCCCTGCGAACCTGCTGCGATATAAGGGACCGCTCGGCAAAAGCGGTGCTTTCCCTCTCATCCCACAAAAGAACCGGCAGATGTGTACGCTCTCTCAGCTTCTCGGCAAAAGAAGCTGAAAGGCGGGCACGCTCTCCGATTCCCCCGTCTTCATATATTGGATTTCCAACTACGATTTTTGATATATGATATTCTTCAATCAGCTCATCAATTCTCGCGAGTGTGCGGCGCAGATGGTTTTCCTTTTTCCTGAAAACCGTCTCCACCGGCTGTGCTGTGACACCGAGAAGATCACTGATCGCAATCCCAACCGTTTTGGAGCCGTAATCAAGCCCCATCACGCGCAAAAAGTTTTCGTCCGCGACACCGGAGTTTGACATTACCATCCTTTGGAGTCGATGTATGACTTAAACATCTCCTCAACAAGCTCGTCTCTCTCCACCTTCATGATCAAACTGCGGGCATTCTTATAGCTCGTGACATAAGTCGGATCACCGGACATGATATAGCCGACGATCTGACTGACCGGATCATATCCCTTTTCAATCAATGAGGAATAAACTTACTCAAGAACATCTTCAGCAGAAAGTTCCGGTGTCGGTTCGATCTGGAAAAATTGTGTCTTTCCTAAATCAGTCATAATTACCCCCTGATACATAATTCTTCATTTATATATTAAGCGATAAGAGAAAAATAATCAATCGATGATTCGGATTTCTTTGCCGATTATGTCTGTAAAAAGCTCATTGTATGCGGCTTCAGGATTGTTGACCTGCGCTTTCAGGTAGCCGGCCGTATGGCCGATCCACATACCGTCTTCATTCTCCTCTATCAGGATCTCAGCGCGCTTTCCTTCCAACTGTTTTCTGTAAAACTCTTTCATGTGCCGGTTCAGATTCTCCAGCCGCCGGCTTCTTTCTGTCTTGAATGATTCGGGGACCTGATCAGGCATCACGGCTGCTCTCGTTCCGTCTCTGCGTGAATACTTAAACAGATGTGTATGGTAAAATCTTATACGCTCTAAAAAACTGCAGGTCTGCTCAAATTCTTCCTCGCTTTCACCCGGAAATCCGACAATCACATCTGTCGTCAGTGTCGGCTCATCATAATACAAACGCAGCAGGTCGCAGACATGCGCAAACTGATCTGTCGTATAATGCCTGTTCATGCGGGCAAGTGTCGCATCACATCCGCTCTGCAAAGACAAGTGAAAATGAGGACATACCTTCGGAATGAATGAGAGTCCGCGGATCACCTCTTCTGTCATACTGCCAGGCTCCAGAGAGCCAAGCCGTATACGGCTGATACCTTTTATATCGGCTAAACGTCTGATCAGCTGAAGAAGCACAGCCATATCATCGCCGCTTTTTGATGCAGCAGCCTCTTTGGCAAGTCCCCTTCCGTAGGAACAGAGATGAATACCGGTCAGGACGATCTCTTTGAACCCGGCCGCAGCCAGCATTTCGGTCTCTTTGACGATATCTTCCGGCTCCCGGCTCCTGATACGTCCGCGGGCCAGCGGGATCGCGCAGTAACTGCAAAACTGATCGCAGCCGTCCTGAATCTTTAAAAATGCCCTGCACCTTTCCTGCGGAAGATGTTCCGGCAGCATTTCATAATCCGCCCGCCTTGAAATATCCGAAACACTTGCGCGCACTTGCTGTTTGCCGGTCTGATCTTCTCCAAGGCGCGCTTCGATGAGACCGATCAGTTTCGATTTCTCATTAGTTCCGATCGCAAGATCGATATCCTGATCAGCGAGCACCTGCTCTACATGTGTCTGCACATAGCAGCCTACTGCCACGATCAAAGCATCCGGATTGATATGCCTTGCTCTGTGCAGCATCTGACGGGATTTGCGATCGGCTGTATTTGTCACTGTACATGTGTTCACTATGTACACATCTGCTTTTTCGGAAAAAGGCACAAGCTCATAACCTGCTTCCTGCAGCATGCGCTCCATAGCCTCGCTTTCGTAAGCATTGACTTTACAGCCCAGATTGTGTACCGCCGCTGTTCGTCTGACTGTTTGATAATTGTTACTGATGATTGACATTTACCCTATTGCGCCATAAAATTAAGACAACAGATATGATGATTCCGTGGACTGCGTTTTTTACCGAAAGGACGTGTAGAATATGATCACAATGAACATCTCTCTTGATTCAATCGAGAAGATCAAGTCATTTGTCAACACGATCGCTGTTTACCCCTATGATTTCGACCTGGCTTCAGGACGTTATATTGTTGATGCCAAGTCTATTATGGGTATTTTCAGCCTTGATCTGTCCGAGCCGATCACTCTTAACATTCATACTTCTGAAGATGCGGAAGAGCTCAAAAAAGCTCTGGCTCCCTATCAGATCTGATGTCACTGGGGACTGATCCTGATCTCCTCTGCCGTGTCAACGGCTTCTCTGACCATTTCGTCAATGACATCTGCCAGCTTTTTCTCTGATTCCCGAATCACCGCCGGATCCGGTTTGGTGACAGGGTGTTTTGCGACAAAAATCGTACAACAATCCTCATACGGAAGAATAGACGTTTCAAACGTACCGATTTTTTCCGCTTCATCTATGATTTCCTGTTTATCAAAACCGATTAACGGGCGGTAAACCGGTAGTGTGCACACCTCGTTGGTTGCGCGCAGGCTGTGCATCGTCTGGCTCGCGACCTGACCGATGCTCTCTCCTGTGACAAGGCCAAGACAATCACTTTTTTGCGCGAACGCTTCTGCGATGCGCATCATATAGCGCCGCATAATGATCGTTAGTTCCTCATGCGGGCATTTCTCATATATCTCCATCTGGATATCCGTAAAATTCACCACATGAAGCTTAAAGCCTCCCGTATACGCGGACATGATACGTGCCAGATCGACCACCTTCTCTTTGGCTCTCTCGCTCGTATAAGGCGGTGCATGGAAATAGACGGCCTCCAGATAAGCGCCGCGCTTCGCGATCCGCACCCCGGCGACAGGCGAATCGATTCCGCCTGAAAGAAGCAGCATGGCTTTACCAGCTGTTCCGACAGGCATTCCGCCGGCTCCGGGTATGATCGTCGAGTAGACATAGATCGCCTCGCGCACTTCGATATAGATGGTCACATCCGGTTTATGCACATCCACACGCAGTTCAGGAAAACGCATAAGAAGTGCTTCCCCGACATCTGCGTTGATCTCCATTGAATTCAGCGGAAAACGCTTATTGCCGCGTCTTGCCTGCACTTTAAAGGTAAAATCTTTGTCGGAATACATCCGGTCCACAAAATCGCATGTATGCTCTTTCAGCGATTCGATCCCCTCATCGTCAAAGACATAGACAGGACAGATACCGACGATCCCGAATACTTTCTGAAGCGCTTCCACAGCACCGTCATAATCGTATTCTCCCTGACAATGAACATAGAAACGACCGGTCTTCTTCTCCACAACAAAAGAGCCGTCCACTCTTTTTAAGGCGATGCGAATCTGTCTGCCCAGCGCATCTTCAAATACGTTTCTGTTTTTTCCCTTAACGGCTATTTCGCCGTACTTGATCAAAAAATGTGAAAACTCCATTCTTATTTCCTCGTAAATCTTCTGAGTACAGGTACCAGCTCTTTGAGCGCCGCAACAGTTTCTGCTATATCATCCTCTGTCGTCATATCTGAAAAACTGAATCTGATCGTCGATCTCAAATCATCCTGCGCAGCCCCGATAGCCTTGAGTACATCACTGATCTTCGGATGATTTGATGAGCAGGCTGAACCTGAAGAAACGTAGATCCCCCGCTCCTCAAGAGCATGCAAAAGAACTTCTGCCGAAACACCTCTGAAAGAAGCACTGACAATGGACGGCGCTCCCCAGCCGGCGTATGTATCAGGCATCTGGCTGCTATCAGCTGCGCCGTGAATATGCGTATCTTCAATGGACAGGATCCCCTCTGCGAGCTGTTTCTTCAAACTGCGTTGATAAAGATCTGCATCAGCCATCCTATTTGTCATCATCGATGCGGCAAGCGCAAAGCCGGCTATGCCCGGCACATTCTCTGTCCCCGGCCGCATATCTTTCTGCTGACCGCCTCCGAACAGTACAGGGCGGATCATGCGCGGATCAGACAAATACAAAGCACCTACGCCTTTCGGTCCATGGATCTTGTGCCCGCTGAAAGACATCAGATCGATCTTGTCTCTTTTAGGGAAGAGCGGTATCTTGCAAAAAGCCTGAACTGCGTCTGAATGTACTAAAACCTGTGGATTGACCTGCTTACACGCAGCAGCGATCTTGCTGACAGGCTGTACGGATCCTATCTCATTGTTGACGGCCATCACCGAGATGAGGATCGTATCTTCCCTCACAGCCGCCGCAACATCCTCAGGATGCAAAACACCCTGCGCGTCGGGTTCCACATATGTGACATCAAATCCCTGTTCAGCCAGCTGCGCAACAGGTGACAGAACGGCCGGATGTTCCAGATAAGAGGTCACGATATGACGTCCCGTCCGTTTTCTGGCCTGCGCAACGCCAAAAATGGCAAGATTATCGCTTTCTGTACCGCCCGAGGTAAAGATGATCGTATCGCGTGATACTTTGAGCAATCCTGCGATCTGCTCTGAGGATTCACGCAGCACATGCTCGGCTTCCAATCCCTTTCCATGCAGAGAAGAAGGATTGCCGTAACAGCAGCATAAACAATCACGAACGCGCTCGCCGACTTCGTCGAACGCGCGCGTTGTCGCAGCATTGTCCAGATAGATTTCTTTTTTATTATCCAATATTACCTGATTCCTCCAATTGATAAACCAGCCAGGAAAGGGCCGTCAAAGCAGCTGTCTCTGTTCTTAATATGCGATTTCCCAGTGTCAGGATATGGGCCCCGGCAGTTTTTGCTTCTGAAACTTCCGAGGGTTCAAACCCTCCTTCCGGTCCGATCATAACCGATACAGTCGTACCGGGCTGTACTGAACCGAAAACCTCCCGGCTGTACGCCATGCCCGCAGCACATTCATAGGGAAAAATAAAGCAGTCACATGATGCTGCCTGGCTGACCGCTTTCGTAAACATCTCCACTTCACCGATTTCGGGGATCACGGCGCGTCCGCATTGTTTGGCGGCAGATTCCGCTATCCTGCTCCAGCGCTGCACTTTATGCGCAGCGCCTTTTGTATCCGGACGTACGATCGTACGTCCTGTGATCATCGGTACGATCCGGGTGACGCCGAGTTCGACAGCCTTTTGGATCACCCAGTCCATTTTCTCCCCCTTCGCGATACTCTGAAACAGGGTGATCTCACAGGACAGTTCTCTGTTTAACTCTATCTCACGGTCAACAGAACAGACTGCTGTTTTATCTTCTGTCTCCAGAATCGAGCAGGCGTATGTACGTCCGCAGGCGTCGGACACTTCGATCATATCACCGATATCTGCCCGCAGGACATGCAGAAGATGGTGGGTATTCCCCTCATCAAGATATACCTTCTCAGCCCCGGTCAGATCGTCATCTGTAAAGAAATGCATATACTACCTTATTTTTTGCTGTCCTTGCTCTCTTTGGTCTTCTTAGCCGTGACCAGTTCTTTTTTGGCTTTTTTGAAACCGTCACCGAGGATTTCCATCGTTCGCTTATAGGAAGCCTTGCAGTCTTTGCTGATTCCCTTGATACCGGTTTTCTTCTCAAGTCCCTTGATATTGTTGAGAGGAAGCACATGATAATCATAGAGTTCGTCCGTGACCTGCTCCTCTTCCTCCTCTTCGGTCTCCTCGTTATCAGCAGTCAGTGAAGCCTCCTGCTCATTATCTTTCTTCTCTTCGTCCTCATCCTCATCAGACTTGCGCTCACGCACCTGACGGCAGACCCAGGTCGGAATCATCTCCATATCGGTGATCGTCACTTTGCCTTTGCTGTCCTTGTGCAGATCCATCGTCAGGATGACGCCGTCTTCACAATGTGCCGTATCCATCACAACGCCCTTGGTCTGATTAGAGAACGCATTTCCGGTCGAATAGATGCAGAACATCTTGTGCTTTCCGTTTTCAGAAGTCAGCACTTCGATCGGCTGCTCGACGTGCGGATGTCCGCCGATGATCGCATCAACACCGAGATTACAGAGCTCTTGTGCAATTGCCTTTTGATCATCAGAGGGCTCCAATTCATACTCAGCTCCCCAGTGAATCGCATAGACGATAAAGTCAGCGCCTTCCTTCTTCATCTCCTTGATCTGGCGTTCCACTTCTGAGTAAAAACCGTCAGGCGAGCCTTCCTTAAACATATTGATCAGTTTTGCGTCTTTATCGCTGACTGTCAGAGCGTTAAATGATTCCGGTGATCCGTATGTATAGTCCACAAAGCCGATTTTTACGCCGTTCTTCTTCATGATCTTATAGCGCTTATCATCGTCTTTTTTCCGGATACCAGTAAAATCGATCTTTTCGTCCTTGTAAGTCGACAGAGTCTTGGCTAACCCCTTGGACTTCCCATCATAGACATGGTTGGTCGCCAGGAACTGAAGATCAAATCCGACACTCTGCAGATTGCCCGGGAAAGTATCCGGATAGGCAAACAGCGGATAGCCGGACACATGAATCGTGTCCTCTGCTATACTGCCCTCCATCTCGCAGCACATGATATCCGGTTCGGAGTAGTATTTCTCCACATACTTGAAAGGTTCCGTGAAATCGTAGATACCCTCGGAATTCAGATAGCTGTTCAGGATCGTAGAATGCAGGAGCATACAGCCTGTGAATCCGATCTTCACATCACCCTGCATCGCTTCCTGTTTGGCCTTCAATTCTTCAGCAGCTTTTTTCTCAGCTGAGCGCCTGGAACAGGATTTGATCCCGGTTATGATCAGAACCAACAGCAAGATAAGCACCACCAGGACCACAAGCCTCATAAGAAGCGCAATCAGCAGCTTGCGGCGGCGGATCGCCTGCCGCCTTGTCTGCGGTTTGGTAGTTAGAACCTCGATCAGTTTTCGGATAGACATCTTCCAGTGACCCCCCGTATGATTTATCCTGTCAGGCTGTTACAGACACCCCATCTCAACCATCGCCCGTCTTAAGCGCTCCTGGTTCTTCTCCGTCATCTCTGTCAGAGGCAAACGCGGAATACCGGCATCATAGCCCTGCATATTGAGAGCTGCCTTGACCGGTATCGGATTGACTTCGCAGAAGAGGCTGCGGACAAGCTCCAGACATTTCAGCTGCATAGCCGCCGCTTTTTTGTAATCACCTTCAAGACATGCCATCGCCATGTCATGGGTATACTGCGGCGCCACGTTGGACAGCACCGATATGACACCGATACCGCCGAGCGACATGATCGGGGAGATC
>JAFWDW010000151.1 GCA_017515965.1 Lachnospiraceae bacterium | reverse complement strand
TCTCCTAAGCGTCTGATGTGGGTTCGATTCCCGCCGGAAACGTAAAAAGAGCTTGTCACGCAAAGCGCGGCAAGCTCTTTTTTGGAGAGCAGATGCTGTGACAGATTTCCTGTTTCGGGCATAATATGACTGTAAATCTCATTTATACCCGTGGAAAGGCTCTATGAGATCATTCGTTGGGCACAGAAGGATTGATCTTTGACCTAATGCCCAAAAAATGAACGGCGTACTGCTTTTATTGGGCATTCAGGCAATTTGGCAGCCTTCTGTGCCCGAAGAGGCCAAGCCAAGAGTTATGGGCCGACTGGCGGATGTAAGCGCCGGGCATGTAAAAAAACCAGCCCAAATCCGCCGGAATTTGTATGTTTTGCGGATTCGCTGCAGTATTGAATCAGCATCTCCGTTTTGCTAAAATGTAGTCACTTTTCTTACGGAGGTTTCATGATGGCAATCACAGTTGATTCTTTAAAAAAAGTCATCACCATTCACACGGATCACTCTTCCTATCAGATGCAGATTGACCGCTTCGGCTATCTGATCCACCTGTATTACGGACAGAGGACCGCTGAACTTATGGATCATCTGCTGGTTTACGCCGACCGGGGATTCTCAGGCAATCCGTACGACGCCGGCAGAGACCGCACGTATTCTCTTGACAGCCTGCCTCAGGAATACCCTTCTCAGGGGACCGGGGATTACCGGAGTCCGATGCTGGTCGTAAAGGACAGTCACGGAACCTATGGCTGTGATCTGCGCTATCGGTCTCACGAAATCATCCGTGGAAAATACAGCCTTGACGGCCTTCCTGCCGTCTACTCGGATTCAGGCAGAGATGATGCCGAAACCCTCAGAATTGTTCTGGAAAACAAACGAACCGGTGTCGAAGTCTCTCTTCTTTACGGTGTGCTGCCCCATCTGGATATCATTACAAGGGCGGCGGTCGTTGCTAACCGTGGTGATGAGACGTTCACGGTTGAACGTCTCGGTTCAGCCAACCTGGATTTTACTGCCGGCGGATTCGATCTTATGACATTCTACGGACGCCATGCGATGGAGCGAATCCCTGAGCGGAGGCCCCTGGCCCATGGTGAAACAGTGATCGGCAGCCGCCGGGGCTTTTCATCCCATCAATTCAACCCGATGATGATCCTGCTCGACCGGGATACAACAGAAACTGAAGGAAACTGCTGGTCGATGCAGTTTGTCTACAGCGGAGGTTTCAGAGCAGTGGCCGGGCTTGACCAGTACGGGCAGACGCGTATGCAGATGGGTCTTGCGGATGAGAAATTCTCATATCCTCTTAAACCCGGGGAAAGCCTGACGGCCCCCGAAGTGATCATGAGTTTCAGCGGTGCCGGCCTCGGGCCGCTCTCCCATCATCTTCATCAATGCATCAGACGGCATGTGTGCCGCGGCAGGCACCGGGATCGGATCCGGCCGGTTCTCATAAACAGCTGGGAGGCATGTTTCTTCGATTTTACAGGAGATATGCTTGTCGAGCTGTCCAGAGAGGCGCGTTCCCTGGGCATTGAGATGCTGGTCATGGACGATGGGTGGTTTGGAGCCAGAAATGACGATTACAGAAGTCTCGGCGACTGGTACCCCAATGAAGACAAGCTCGGATGCTCGCTGGGAGAACTGATCAGGCGGATTAATCAGGAGGGCCTGAAATTCGGAATCTGGATCGAGCCGGAGATGGTCAGCGAAGACAGTGATCTCTACCGCGCGCATCCCGACTGGGCGTTGGCGATACCGGGCGAGAAGCCGGTCAGAGGCAGATATCAGCTTGTGCTTGATCTCTCTCGCCGGGAAGTTGTTGACGCGGTCTATGAGAGCATTTGCCGAATTCTCGATCAGGGGCCGGTCGAGTACCTGAAATGGGACTGTAACCGCTCTGTCGCCGAAGCGTATTCGCACAGCGCGCAGGATCAGGGCAGGGTCCTCTATGATTATATGCTTGGCTTGTATGATATTCTTGAAAGACTGAATCAGCGCTATCCGGAGCTGCTGATCGAAGGCTGCAGCGGAGGCGGAGGCCGGTTTGATGCGGGAATGCTGTACTATACTCCTCAGATTTGGTGCAGCGACAACACGGATGCGGTCGACCGCCTGTTAATCCAATACGGCACATCCTTCGGTTATCCTGCTTCAGCGATCGGCGCCCATGTTTCAGCCTGTCCGAATTATCTGACCGGCCGCACGACACCTCTCAGGACCCGGGCCGTTGCCGCGATGGGAGGGACATTTGGCTACGAGCTCAGGCTTTCGGCACTGACAAGCGCGGAAAGGGATGAGATCAGGCGGCAGATCGCGGATTTCCACCGCTATGCTGACCTGATCTACAGCGGAACGTATTACAGGCTGACAGATCCCGTTCACAATCCGGTATGTGCATGGGAATATGTCTCTGAAGACAAGACCGAAGCCCTGATCTGCGCCGTCATCCTTGAGCGCGGTGACAGTTCTTCTGCCGCGGCGCTGAGGCTCCGGGGACTCCGGCCCGAAAGCGTCTACACAGATATGATAACCGGTGTTAAATATGAAGCTGATGTCCTGACAGACAATGGACTTCAGCTGCCGGATACGCTGACAGACGGTGACAGTATGGTGTATCACCTGAAATTGTAAATGAAAAAAGAGGCCCGAAAGGGCCTCTCTTTGCTTCGCTGAAATGTGAGTGCTTATCAGAAATGATCCCAGACGACATTTCTTTTATGTAAGCCAAAACCGTATCATACAGGGCCGTTATTGGCTGAAAGTGCCGAAAGCGGCAACCGCCTCATCGATGGTCATTTCGCCGGTTGCGACCATAAAAACAGCCTGTCTTAACTGTATGACCGCGTCATCTGTCAGACCGATCACTTCCGGAGAGAGGATGCGGGATTCCGGAACGTCCCCGAATGCGGCATACATGCTGTTAAAGGACAGATCCTCGGTCGGTGACATAAGACCCTTGTTCTGCGCCATCTCGTTCAGTTCCTCTGACGTGATCAGGAAACGCATGAATTCGTTGGCCATGTCCAGATTCTGACTGTCTTTGTTGACAGAGAATTGCAGATTCGGCATATCAAGGAAGTAAGCGCCTTCATCCGACATCGGGACAGGGACAAAAGTGTATGCAAAGGGATTGGCGATAAATGCCTCGGAACGGCTCTCCCTTTTCTTGGTTCCGGAGACGGTATCTCCGGAGCAGACCATCATGGGAACATCGCCTTCAAAGAAGCGAAGGATCACGGCCTCATAGTTGTCTTCGATCTGCGCACAGGCATCAAGGTTTGCGCAGCCGTCGCTTAAGAACTGCTGGCATTTCTCGAGGGTAGGCCGCATAGATTCGCCGGCTGTGGGATCAAAGGCATTGAATTTTTCGACAGCCTTTGCATCATCCGCCATCGTTGCGCAGAAGAAAGGATAAGACGTCAATGTGAACAGTGATGTCGTCTCCTCTTTGGTGAAGCCCATCATCGGGTTTTCATAACCCTTTTTACGGAACGCATCACATGCTTCCACCAGCTCCTTATACGTCGTGGGAACATCCAGGCCTTCCTTTTCAAAAAGATCGTTATTCACGAGCATGCCGTAGGTGTTCGCGAAGACCGGGACCATGGGAAGCGAGCCATCGTCTGTATTCAGAATGATGTTGCTGCGGATGCAGTCAAGATCAAGTCCCAGCGCCGGATCGGACAGATCCTCGGCATGGTCTATGGAAGAGCTGTATTGATCCCGGCCGTACATCCAGGAGTAATTGACATAGATGTCTGGCGCATCGTTTCCGTTCAGGACTGTACCGATCATGTTGTTATAATCATCGACCTTCGTGAACGTCAGTTCCACATCGGGATAATACTTGTTGAAACGGTCAAATTCGACTTCCAGAGCCTCAAAGTTGTCGTAACCGCCGGCAACATTGATGTTACAGCTGGTTGACGTGTCCAAAGCCGGCTTAAAACCTTCTTCCTCTGCCACCGGCTCCTGCTTCTCTGATCCGCAGGCGGCCAGCCCCAGGATCATCAGTACCGATAATAACAGGCACAGTGTTTTTTTCATGATTGCTCCTTTCCTTCCCGGATCCTCCGGATCTCCTTGATAACTAGTTTTATATCGACGGGCTTAGCGATATGCCCGTTCATTCCTGCATCCAGACACTCTGTGACATTTTCGGAGAAGGCGTCTGCCGTCATCGCAACGATCGGGATAGAGGACGCCCAGGAGTTCTCCAGTTTCCGGATCGTCCGGGTCGCTTCGAGGCCGTTCATCTCCGGCATCTGCACATCCATGAAGATCAGTTCATAGCTTCCTTCATCGGCTGCTTGTATCATATCTACACAGATCCGGCCGTTTTCTGCGCGTTCGGAGGAGATCCCGAACATGGCGAGCATAGCGGAAATGATCTCCCAGTTGACATCATTATCCTCTGCCACAAGGATGTGCAGGCCTTCCAGATCCGAATAATCGTCCTCAGGCTCTATGACCCTGGACTCTTTCCCGATGAGATCATTGATCTTGTCATAGAGCGTGGAGCGGAAAAGAGGTTTGCTGACGAAGCCGTTCGCTCCCGCCTCTTTTGCTTTATCTTCAATATCCGACCAGTCATATGCAGAAATAAGTAAAATCGGAATTTTTGCGTTTATCTCTGAGCGGATCCGCTTGATGGTTTCAATACCGCCGAGTTCAGGCATTTTCCAATCCACAATAACAACGCCGTAATCCCGCCCGGAAAGGTGTCTGTGCTCGATCATACCGAGCGCTTCCAGCCCGCTTCGCGCCTGCTCTGTAGTTGCGCCAAGGGATTCTAGGGTGTCGACAGCTGTCTGCAGCATGATCTCATCATCGTCCACGATCAGAACGTCAATAGGATCAAGCTGCATATCTTCCCGTTGTCTGTCGGCTACAGGGATATCGAGTACAACGGTAAACGTTGTCCCCTTGCCTTGCTCGCTCTGGCATTCGATCGTTCCGCCCATCAGTTCGACCATCTGCTTTGTGATGGCCAGGCCAAGGCCGGTTCCCTGAATACTGTTGACACGGCTGTCTGTCTGCCTCGAGAAAGGCTGATACATATTTGCCATAAATTCCGGGCTCATACCGATACCTGTGTCTGCCACAGAATAAACCAACCGGATACAGCCCGGCACCTCGCTCTTTTCCTCGCGCATATCGACACTGACCCGGCCGCCGGGTTCCGTGTATTTGATTGCGTTCGAGAGAATATTGATATAAACCTGGTTCAAGCGGAGCTGGTCTGCATACAGGTATTCCTTTTCCACCTGATTGATATGGAAACTGAATTCAAGATTCTTTTCCTTGATCATCGGTTGTGAAATATTCACAAGGTTCTCGACTGTTTCCACAATAGAGAATGTCAGAGGGCTCAGTTTCAGTTTTCCGCTCTCCACCTTCGATATATCCAGAATGTCGTTGATCAGTGTGAGCAAATGATTGCTGGCAAGGCCGATCTTCCGGAGACTTTCCCCTGTTGACTCCACATCCCCGAGATTCTTCTCGGCAATGGTCGTAAGACCTATGATGGCGTTCATGGGGGTCCGGATGTCATGGGACATGGTGGAGAGGAAGTTGGTCTTTGCCTTGCTTGCGGATTCAGCTTCCCTGGCTGCGGCATGAAGGCGCTTGTTCAGATAAAGCATATGGAACAGGTCAACGAGGAACAGAAGCAGCAATCCTGCAGAAACAACGCCAAACAGCAGCCAGTTTTCTTTGTCCACCTGAAGATCCTTCGCCGGCACGTAACCCAGCAGTGTCCAACCGGCGGTGGCAGTCACAGGAGTAAAGGAAAGGATGCTCTCCTGTCCGTGCGAATTAAGCATTGAAACGGAACCCGTCGATGAAGTGATCTTTTCGAATAATTCTTTCGCTGATTCGGGATTCGTTTGATTATAAGATTCGTAGAATTCAAAAAAGCTGGAGTTTTTAAAACTGGATCCCTTGAGGATATAATCGCCGTTGGCATCGATCATGGACAGTTCGGCGTTTACAAGCTCAGTTTGCGGAAATACCCATTTTTGCTCAAGCACCGAGATGGGAACTACCCGCAGCAGGACCGCATCCCCGGAGGAACCGTCTTCCGGATCATACAGCGTAACCGTGTCACAGAAAGCCAGTGACTGCTCTCCGGTCATCGGGTTAGTGTAAGCGCGGGTAATGTTGATAGCTTTTCCGATTTCATTAATCCAATCAGTGTTGGTCAGGAGATCCACCCGCTCATATGAAACAGTATAGTCATCGGTTGTTCCCTGTTTCGGGTGAGTGGAAAGACCTGTGAGTGTGTCAAGAGAAATCAGATGAGCCGAAGTATTCTCAAGCACATGAGAGGAACGGATATATTCAACGGCCTCTTCCATAGTCATGGCTTTGTTATTGATATAGCGTGCCCATACATCGCAGATTCTCTGTTCGCCTTCCAGGTAATTCTTCGTCACCTGCTCCATGGTGACCGTTGTGTTTTCGAAGTGGTCCACCTGCATACGGAAAGAGTTTTGGCTTGAGAATTTGGAGTACAGAACAACGAAGATCAAGATGGCAGCCATAATGATCACATTGAAAATGATGATGAGAATTTTTTTCGTGTTCTGATTACCCATAAAAGTCAAAACTCAATTTTCGGCGTTGAATGGTCTGGAATTTCAAAACTACCTATATATTATACATTATTCAGCATACTATTGCGATTCATTTTTATCAAAACAAATTAATGCGGCCATAAGGATGTAAAAAAGATTCTATTCTTTCCGGGCAACACTTCAGGTCAAGGCAGTCACTATATCATGATCAGGAGAAAAGAAGGAAAGGATACGGATCTTTCTTTTTTGGAGATAACGACCAAAAGCCTAAGAATGTGACGCTTTTTATGACGGCACGCCCTTTATGATGAGATTGTAACAAAGAGATGTCACGGGAACAAAAAAGAAAAAACACAAAACCAAGAAACACAAAAACGTGACGCTTTTTATGACGGTAACAAGATTAAGATTGACTTGTAACAAAGAGATCACAAACGAAGGGAGAGCAACAATGAAAAAATTAGCAAAAAAGGCATGTGCATTCACACTGTTTACCATGATGACACTTTCTCCGCTGGGACTGGCCAGCGCCGAGACACCGGAAGCTCCGGTAAAGCCCCAGGTGGAAAGCTATCAGGACAATGACAAAATTGAAGAGTACAACAATCAAGTAGACATTTACAACGAAGCAGTCGCAAACTACAACCTGTCAGTTGACGTCGAATACGACAACGCAGTACAGGAAGCCATTAAGGCAAACGAAGAAGTTGCAGCACACAACGCAGCAGAAGAGCAGAGAGTCAAAGAGGCCGAGGCAAGAAACGCTCAGGCGATCAAAGATGCCGAAGAGCAGAACGCAAAGATCGACGAAGAGAACGCGGCAGGCCTGAAGGCAGCCCAAGAAGCAGTTGAAGCTCAGTACGCCAGCGACGTTGCTCAGTATGAAGCTGATGTAGAGCAGTACAACAAAGATCTGACCCAGTACAACAAAGACCTGAACATCGAAAGCCAGATCCTGAACCTCGGATACAAATCCGTTGAGCATTACAACGACATGATCAACAAGAACTACAATGAGCCGGCGAAGAAGTCAGTCGAGGCGAACGCGAACGCTAAGAAGCTTGGCATCTCCGACACCTATGAACTCCAGGAAGCAGAAGTAAAATCCGGCCGTAAGATCAAGGTCCGCATCGAGCATAACTTCTATAACACAGACATCAACTATTATGAAGAGTTCGAGATCGACGCAAACGACATCATCACAGTCAAGGCCCTGAGTGCCCCGGCAGAAAACACCAACCCCGGATACGCGGCCTTCTACTACAACACAGACAACGCTCACTCAATGGGCTACTGGATGGAGAGCGACTCCTACGTTGGGACAAACGCCAACATCAATGATTACGGATGGGATTGCGGCGACACGCATACGATCTCCTTCAAGGACGGCAAGAAACACGCTTTTGATATCGAAGACATCGAAGTGATTTACAATTACATGTGGATGCCTCTTAAGACATACAAGACCTACAATGTACCGAAGGCTCCGACAGCTCCGACGGCACCGGTCAAGGGAGAGGTCAGCTTTGAGAAGGCAGCGCATGTCGAGGCACAGCTTGAAAACACAGAAGCAGATATCTGGGACTTCGTAGCAGAGCCGGTCAAGAGAGCTTATCTTGAGCTTCTGAGCCACATGGACCTTTTCCAGGTACCGGAAGCACCGAAAGCAGAAGATACTGCAGAGAACACGACACCGGAGATCGCTCCGATCGCAGAGAACGCAACAACCGCAAACAACGCAGAGGAAGCTTTTGCTCCGGCAGCCAAAGAGCTTGCATCCATCGATGAGATCGCAGCACCGCTGGCAGCAAAAGAAGAAGCAGCAGAAGCAACCACAGTTATTACCGATGATGCAACACCGAAGGCCGAGGCAGACGGATTCTGGGCACTGATCAACCTGATCGCAGCCATCCTGACAGCACTGATGAGCATCGTACTGGCAGTGCTTGGCCTCAAGAAGAAGAACGAGGACGAGAATGAAGAGGCAGACAACAAGGTTCGTTTCAGACTCCTTGGAATGCTGACAGCAGCTATCGCAGTCATCGCCTTCATCCTGACAGAGGATATGGCCCTTCCGATGCACCTGATCGACAAGTGGACAATCGTTATGATCATCCTTCTGGCTGTCGAAACAGTTCTGGCAATCGCGTCAAGAAAAACAAAAAAAGAAGAGGACGAAGAAGAAGTCGAACTGATGGCAGCTTAAGATGAACAGTTGTAACTCCCTCAACTGATATAAAAAGAACTGCAGCGCACAAAGCGCTGCAGTCTTTTTTTGTTGTACATTCCGGATAGCTGCTGTACAACCGCTTCTTAATGAAATGTGTTTGTCAGCAAATTCTTAAAAGATATGATACAATACATTTGTAAACGTAAAAATAGAGTAGGTAGAACTATATCATTACGGAAGGAGGGTATTTGGTAATGTCTGATGAAACAAAGAAAACCGGTCTCAAAGAGATGACATCCGAATACGAACTTGAGGGTCGCGTGCCGCTTGGCAAGGCGATTCTGCTCGGTATGCAGCACGTACTCGCGATGTTTGTCGGCAACCTGACACCGATTCTCGTTATTGGCGGAGCCTGCGCTCTTGGCGATGCGGGGCTGATGGTTCCGGTCATTCAGAACGCGATGCTGATTGCAGGTCTGATCACACTGCTTCAGCTCTGGACAGTAGGTCCGATCGGGGCGAGACTTCCCTGCGTTATGGGTACAAGCTCCGGATTTATCGGCGTTATGAGCGGAGTAGCCGGCTCGATGGGC
>JAFWDW010000150.1 GCA_017515965.1 Lachnospiraceae bacterium | reverse complement strand
GTTTCGCGTCCGTGCTGGAGCTCGGTGCCGTCCATGCGAACGCAGTCACGTTGTCGAGGTTGCTGTCAAGCGTTGCGGTAATTGTCGGAGCACTCGGAGCAGATAGATCCATCGTCTTTTCAGCCCATTCGCTCCAGTCGCAGTCGGTCTTTTTCCCGCGGATCCTGAACTGGATGCCGTATAAATACACCGCCTTCGAATCGACAGGCCAGTAGTTCGACGCACTCAGCGTGACCGTTGCCGTCGTTGCCTTCACACCGATCGTGACGCTCGTCCACGCTGTCCATTTCCCACTTACAAAAGTGCGCCACTGGAGTTGCTGGCCAGCACTATAATTAGCGTCAGCAATCTTCCAGCTGATCGTAAACTTCATATTGTTTCTTGCGATGCTGAGACCGCTCGGCTTTTTCGTCGTTGCCATTATGCCATCCTCATCTCAAGCTTCATTTGTCTTGCAAATTTTGACGCCCATGCTTCCGGATCTTCCGCGCCGTTTACGGTAAAGTAGTTTACTATCTTCGGCCCGTTGCCAACTGCTTCGCGGATATCGGCCAGAAGAGCATCCTTGCCGTATAGAATCTCGTCTCCCGTCTCGCCTGCTCCAAATAGTGTGGCATCCCGGAACATGTACGGATTTTCCATCGCCTTTGCGTACCAGTTGACGCTGAAGTGCGGAAGAGAGCCCTTGCCGCCGATCCCGAACGGCGCTTCACCTCCAGATATCGAAATATGTGGAAGCTTCAAGTTCGAGAAGATATTTCCGATGGAAAGCGGAAAGAATCCCTTTATTTTGTCTATGATCCCGCTGATCGTGCTCTTTGCCGACTCAATCGGCGACGTAATCGCGCGCTTGATTCCATTCCACACACTCGCAGCAGTGGTTTTTATTGATGTCCATACGTTTGACAGCGTTGATTTTATCGACGACCATACAGTCGAAACGATACCCTTTGCAGCTTCCCACGCGCCTTTCCAGTCGCCTTTCAGCAGTGCGGAAACGAACTGGATCACGCCTTTGATGACGTCTCGCGCAGTCTGTACAGCGATTTGAATGTTTTTCCAGATTGCATTGAAGACCGTGCCTTCTGTCTGCGCCTGCGTAACAAGCCACGCTATCGCCTGCGAAATAACGCTGATCGCCTGGCTTACAACTTCGGAAGCACTGGAGATAATCGAAGAAATCTCGCCCCAGACATCCGACCAGCTCACATCAGTTTCGCCAAGTGAATCAGTAATGACGCTGAGGCCGTCCGTTATAGACGTAAAGACCGTCTGAATGACATCCCACGCAGTGCTCACCGCATCGCCGATCCCGCTCATAACGGACTGGAAGGTCTCGCCGATCGCCTCGATATCAAGACTGGATACAAACTCCGCCACAGCATCGAAGGCACCGCTGAACATGTCTGTAAGCGGCGACAGGTCCGCATTTGCTACGAAATCGCCGACTTTATCCATGAACCCGGAAAGCACCGGCATAAGACCGCTTGCGAGGCTGTTTCGGATGCCTGTGAAGGATGCTTTCATGTCCTGAAGGCTGTCCTGGAATGCGGCTGCATCTTTGACCGATGCTTCATCCATGACCCCGCCGAGCTCATGCACCCGGTCGATCATCCCCTGCGTGTCTTCGGCGGATGTATTGAGCAGTGCGCCCATTTCCATCGCGCCTTTTCCGAGTAGTTCCGTGGCCAGAGCAGTCCGCTCTGTGCCCTCTTCCATTCCCTGCAATCCGGAAATGACGTTCGTGAAGAGCTCTTCCGTTGACATGCTCTTGACTTGATCCATGCTCAAGCCAATAGCCTCAAACGCTGCTACTTGATCCTTAGACGCGTCCTGAGAAGCCGTAGCAAGCTTTTTAAAGGATGCCGTCATGCTCCCCATGCTCGTGCCGGAATGCTGAAGGACTGCCTCCCATTCCTGATAGAATGTGGAGCTTACGCCAAGCTTCTGGCTCGCTTTGTCAATCTGGTCGCCATATTCTGCCGTTTTGGCAGCAGTGCCTACCAATGCACCGCCAACCGCCGCAACAGCGCCAGCAACCACAGCGGAGCCCTTAGCAATACCTTTGGCAAGTGAACTCGATAATATTCCGCCGGATTCTTCGCCGGCCTTATCGGCAGCTGGTACTGCGGCCCCTGATAATTGTTCAGTTAATGACTGCTGCGCCCCGGATAGGACCGGAGTCACTTCCAGTGTTGCTGATGCTACTACCGGCATTTTTCCTCTTTTCCTCGAACCATCTCCGGAGCTCGTCAGGCGGCAGCGGATCTCGTCCGAAATGCTTCACGTTTTCCGGCTCTTTTTTCACTGGTCTCGGATACGGCTTCGGCTTCTTTGCCGGTTTCCCGGATCCAAGCGCCACAAGGTTCGAATTGATGTTAGCCAGGATATCGAAGATGTCTGCGAGGATCGCGTTCGTCTTCGCTGTCGTTGCCCATGTTGAGAACTCTGGATGTAATTCACGCACGAATGCGGAATCGACCGGCTCATGGTTAATAAATGCCCTAACTGCCGGCCATCCTAATGAGCTGCCGATGTCAGACAGCTGATATCCTGTTCTGGTCAGTAAGTCGTACTCAATCGCCTCACGATGGTCAGCTATGATCTTCGCAAGGCTTATGATTCCCCCGGCGCCACGTCTCCCTGCTGCATTACAGCCTCGGAGGCGTTTTTCCACGCCGTAATGATGTCTCGGTAATTCAGAAGAGACAGGGAGTTCGCGACGTCATCGCGGATGTATTTTTTGAAAAAAGAAATGGCGCTGTCCATCTCGTTCATGGAATGCGCCTCTTCAAGTGTCATGCTCGTTGCGAGCGGGATGTTAAAGCTCTCATCGCCGATGTTGAGCTTCAGCCATTCCGGTTCTCGTTTCTTTAATGTGAACTCAGCCATACCTTCTCCTTATCCTCTAAAAATCAAAGGGCAGAGCACTGCATGTGTCCTGCCCCCTTAATAGCTCACGGCATTATTACGCTTCTTTCATGATCAGCTTGAAGCCGTCATCGCCCATGGCCGTGATCGTCGGCGTCCAGTTGATCGCCGCACCCGGCGCAAAGGTGACATTATCGACCGCAGAGACCTGCCCATAAGAGCAGCCGATCATCATCATGTCATCGCCGTCTTTCATGACCCAGAGGAATGCTTCCTGTTCCGGAAGATCTCCGTCAGACAGGTTTACGGTGATGACACCGCTTGCCGTTGTCACATTGCTCGCGCCGACAACCGTCTTGAGGGCTTCTTCTACCGTGTCCATGATCGGCGCCTGGATGGTCTCCGAGTGATCCGTCATAATGACGCGTTTGATTTTATTCGCCCAGTTTTTAAGGTTTGTTGCCGTCTTATTCAGCGCAAGCGTGATGCCAGCATCCGAAACGTCACCGACGTGCGTCCACGTGTTCGGGATTGCAGCTGTCGGATCAGTCGGAAGCGCTGTGCCAGCCGGCGCATGATAAAACATCCCGGTCGCAAGACCGAGGCCAAGTTTAACATCCATACTGTTGCTCCTTTATATTTTTGCAATAATGTAGGATACTTCATCAGTTACGATTCGCCGGTACTGTTGTTCTGCTTCCATCTCACGCTGATGCGCTACGATTTCAAGCCGTGCCGAGCACATAGCCAGATCCGGCCTCACTGGATCACGTCCCCATGACCCAATAGAATTTACAGTGACGTGCCGCATCGCAGTAGTCTGCTCTTTGGCGATTGCCTTGAGCAGTGCCGTGGCCTGATTAAGATAATCAAGCGCCTCAGATTCGGTCTCCGCTCTGGAATCAATAACGACAGAAAATGTGTCAATCGTCTGTGAGTCGGAGCCGCCTACCTGCGAAACGAGGATATTAGGAAGTGAATACTCAGCCGGCAGCGGTCTGCAATAAACATTCAGATACAGTTCGAGAGCCTGTCGGACCTCTTCCTCGATGTCTATGCTCTTATAGATCTTCATTACATCACCGCCTTGCTAAGGATTTTGTCTTCCGCTTCCTCTGCTGCACTTGCGTCGTCATCTGCTACTACATGAGCCACCGGCCTGGTAACGCCATAAGACGAATCCATATACCGAGGCTCGTTTGTCATCTCGACATGGAATCCGCTGCCTTTTGTGACATATGACGATGCACGGACCGCGATATTTTCAGCCGCTGCCTGCACCTCGCCGGAAAGTCCTTCAAGGCACTCGGCGAATCCCTGCGGATAGAACTTGATACTACTCACGCTCATCCGCGCCACCTCACGAGATTAAATTGGACGTGCTCAAGGCGGCCAACCCCGACCCACTTCATGACATCGCCGTTAATCGTGTAAACGTCGCCAAGATATTCCACACGATCGCCGGCCTTAATGTCTGCATCGAGCGGAGCACAGGCCATTAAGCCGTCCGTGGTTCCTTGAATACGTCCATCCTGAGTCAGTGACGTGCTTACCGGCTGAACCAGGCACTCGTTAATATCAAGCCTCGATACGTTTTCCCAGTCGGGAACCGCTGAGCCTCGTTCGAACTTAGTGCCGGGCCGGATTCGCGTGATCGTTGTCTGCCAGAATGGTAAAAGCATTTTATTGGTCCTCCTGACCGTAGAACTCAATCACTCCATACCGTTGACGCCTCAGTCCAAGCCGCTTCAGATCGTTTTTCATGATCGCCGCAGCAAATCCGCCTCCAGGTATTGCGTAAGTCCCTGACCACGAGTAATTGATCGCGCTCTGAGACTCCTGCGTCATCGGATCGCCGTCCGTTGACTGCCTCATTGCTCTTACAACAACGTCGACAGTAACAAGTTTCACAACACTGGCATAAGACTGGCTGCTATCAACCATATCGTCGAGATCTTTCCCGACCTTTACGGCTTCTTGCCTGAGCGCGTCCGACATAATTGGAAGGAGCGTGTTGATCCTTGCCTGTTCGTCATCGGTGTAGTTCTTGCCCGTAAGAGCAATCACGTCCTCCAGTGTTGCGAATGCGCTCATTTTTTTGTCGTCCTTCTTTTCTTGGTCGGCGCAGGTTCCTCCTTGGCGGGAGAGGGAGCTTTTACCGGCTCCCAGTGCCCACCAATTTCAGAGTCGACATTAATCACTGCACCGGTTTTCGTGTTCCGGTACTCCATGATTACGCCTTGACAATAGCAAAGCTGTCAGCGTTGAGGATGCCCCAGCCGATGAATGCTTCAGCACGGAGAACGACTTCGTTCGTGCGCTTCAGGTCTCCAAGACCATCCGGATCGCCATATTCGATAACTTCGAGCGGGATGTTCTTCGCATAGCCCCAGCGGAATGCGTTCTGGAAGTCACCGACGATAGCATGGTCGGTCTGAGATCCGGAAGCGGCGCCGGTAACGTTAACCGTGCCATTAACATCCGAAGCCATGCCATAGAAAGCGCTCGGATTCTGGCCGAAACGGAATTCCGGATACTGCGGAACGCCATTGACCTTGATCGCCGCCATCGCTGCACCGGCAACCGGAGACAGCGCGATGCCATTGACAACAGCATCATCGGCGAGAACCATCTGAACCGCCGCGTCGATGTTAGCATCAACATTAGCAGCCGCATAGGTTACAGTATTGGTGACAAGTCCGTCAAAGCTGTTGGTGCTCTGGAAGGACGCTGCTGCGAGATCAGCCGGGTTGATTCCGTGAATAGCCGCGATATCGAGGCCGCGGGCGATCACTCTCGCGAAAGCTTCAGCGAAGCTCTGGAGATACGGCAGTTTGCTTTCTGCATTGTAGATAAATTCATTGGATACACGGTGCTGATAGACAAACTTCAGCGGGCGGATAACCTTCGGCTCGATAGTAGCCGCGCCGGCAGGTTTGCTTGCTCCTTCACCAACGATCGACGCTTCACCAACACCGGAGAAGGTGAAGACCGTCTCACCGTTGAACGGGATCGGCTTCTGTGCGGACAGTTTTGCAAGGGTCGAGTGGCCCTGCACCGCGAGAAACATTTCATTTGCTAATTCAGTCGGGAAATTGTTCCCAGCAGCTGTTCTGGTACCCATATTAGGTCCTCCTTATTATGTTTGGTCTTTTGATAAACTCGCCGCGAATTTCTTCCACGCGGCTTCTTTCGGGTCTCCTCCGGCGTCCGGCTCAGGATTTCCGAGCGGTACCTTCGGCTTGTTCATTCCGATCAGCGCGACCATTGATTCCGCATCCTTCCGGATCGACTCTTCATCCGTTCCGGTAAGGCGGTCGGCCATCTGATACGGTAGCCCCAGCTCAAGCGCAATCTTCGTTTTTACCGAGGCGGTCTCGTATCCATGCACTTTCGCCGTTAAATCATCAACAACGGCCTTGTTGCCGTCGATGGTCTCTGCTTGCTTTTTAAGTTGTTCGTTAAGTTGCGCGATCTGCGTTGCGAGATCCGCATTCTGCTTTTTCACCGCGTCATAATCGCTGTACTTCTCAGCTGCGGCTTTTTCTGCTCTTGCGAGGCGATCCTTCACCATCGCGTCGAACTGTTCCTGAGTTTCGATAGGTGTAAACTCTGCCATGATTAGTTCCTTTCCCCACTTACCGGGTGGTATCCGTAATTTTTTGGTATTAAAAAAGCACCGGTCTCCCGATGCCTTAATACGCTATTGTTTGTGTTTTCTTTGCCTTTGTCTCCACGCACAACCAGTGTGCCAGGATCATGCTGTCCAAGATCGCGATATCCGCGCCCTCAAGCTGCGACTTGTAACCGAAGCCTCCGCCGCTGCCAATCGCCCGCTTTTCGCAGTTCGTAATGACCTGCTCCGCAGCTGACTGCTTCATATGAACGATTGACGCCGACGAAAGCGCCTGCTCAAACATCGCATTGGCCTTGATGAACTCTGCAACGCTCGGAATGATTGGCTTTTTAAGCTTCGCCTGCTTCATCGCATCTTCGAGAATGCCTGTTCCGCTCTTACCGTCAACAGCGACCTTACACACGTCAGCCTTGTCGATAAAGTTAAGGATCCATGCCATCCCCGCGCTCACCGGCTTGCAGGCATAGGCTTCCAGGAAGATCTTCCCGTCATCCGTTCGGACTGCAATCGAAAGCGCTACGTTGTTTCCATCAATGCCGAACTTTATACCGGCGAACAGCTGGCCGTTAAGCTTCGGAAGCTTGTCTGTCTCTAAGGCTTGCCACTCGTTCTTACTGATTGCTGACTTCTGATTGTACTTAATCCAAAGCCCGAGGCGCTGGATGTTGAAGTCAATCGCATCGTCGCCAATCTCCGAGCGGATCGTCCGCTCTTTGAGAATCGTTCCGAGTGACGGATTAGTTTCATACCAGGCTTCGACATCGTTCAGATCAGTCTGCTCCGGAACGGACCACTCAGCCCATCCAGATTCGTAGCTTTCACCCTGAAGGACCTTCGTCCGGAACTTCGGAAAGACCGTACCGGCGCTGATTGCTGTCGGAGGTGTGCCGAGCATGATTGTCTGCGGATTAAGTGAATCCGAAACGACATACTTCAGCGAGGTCTCCTGTTCCGGAGTATATTCCTGCGCTTCGTCGATGATCAGTAGGTCATAACCTTCACCGAGGCCACCGGTTGAAGTCCTTGTGCGGAACTCGATAACCGCATCGCCTTCGCAGTAAAGATGCTCCTTCCCGAATGCTCTGAACGATGACAGAACTGTTATATCTGACTTCTCACAGAGCCGGCCAAGTCGCTCCCAGACTGCGTGAGAGGTTGTCGCACGGTGCGCAGTGTAGAGAATCCGCTCGCCATGGTCAAGCCCCCACAGGCAGCGCATCAGAACGTCCTCGGATTTGCCATTCCTTCGCGGGATGCTGTATCCGAATTTCTGATGGATCCATAGCCCCTGCTCATTGACCGCCATGATGTCATAAAGCAGAGCCTCTTGCCATTCCTGAGCAGTGCGCTCTGTGCCGTTATACAGCTCGACTGCTTCCGGGCCTTTCGTATCGGAGTAAGGCAAAATTACGGACACCGTCGGGGATTGCCTCCCGATCCTTGTGTCCATCTTTAAACCTCCTATGCGCTGTCAACTTGCTGCCGAACTACCCTCAAAGGCGTCACCTCCTCGCTATTAAAGGCCATAGGTTTTCCGTTTTTCGAGCGTCTTTTCGTCTGTAACATCTTCCCACTTATTAGATGTCCAGTCTGTCTGACGCTGTACGCGCTTATTTACTTTATAAAGCAATTCGCAACCGCATCCAGGATGCCGTTCGAATGCTCCTTTTTCATAGGCTTCGGAGTATGGCATATCAGTACCGCACCGATCGAGGCACCATTGGCAGGTCCGGCCATTACTAAGCCCGACACCGTCATATATTCGTGTGACAGTAACGTTCAGCCCCGCTTCAGTCTGCGCTTTCGCGTTTGCTCTTATGGAGCTGTCAACGGTATGCACGGAGAACGTCTTCACTTCCGTCTTGAACTCTTTTACAGCTTTGCGGAAGTCCTTCGCTACTTCCTTCGCGATTATTCTCGCACCAGTCTCGTCAAATGCAGCGTTAACCGGCTGCAATCCAATGCCTGCGGACTCATTAAGTCGGCGCTGAACCTGTGCCAGGTATTCATTAAC
>JAFWDW010000149.1 GCA_017515965.1 Lachnospiraceae bacterium | reverse complement strand
GATCAAACTCTCGTCTTAAAAATAAGAATCCTTGCGGATCCTTTTAGTCTTTTTAATCAGAGCGTTAATCCGGCAAGAACACTGTTCTTACCCTTGATTTACGTCTGTTCTTCAAAAATTTCTCTGTGAATCTTCAGGGTTGTTGTCTATTGTTTTGTTGTCAAGGTGCATACTGCCCCCTCACGAGGTCAGCTTGTATATACTACCACCTCGCTCCCCCTTGTGTCAACCACTTTTTTCAGGTTTTTTATGGGTTTTTTCTATGTTTTATTCAGACAGTTCTCTGACCGCTTTTATTGCATCTAACACTTCGTCTTTCGTGTTAAACCAGGAGAAAGAAAAACGTACCGCGCCCTGGTCGGTCGTGCCCAGTGCTTCATGCATCAAAGGCGCACAATGAGCACCCGGACGGGTCGCGATCTCATAGTCCTGCATCAGGCAGTCAGAGACCTCAGATGAGTCGTAATCTCTTATATTAATAGAAACGATAGCGCCGCGGTCACCTGAGAAATCACCGTAGACCGTCACGCCGTCAATCTCTTTTACTTCCCTATAAAAAAGCTGCATCAGTTCCATCTCGTGTCGATGGATCTCTTCCACTCCCGTTTCATTAATAAAATCGACCGCGGCTGAAAGGCCGGCCAGACCGTGCGCATTCATAGTCCCAGCCTCGAGACGTACCGGCATATCTTCCGGCTGTTTTTTCAGATAAGTCTGCACACCGGTTCCGCCGACTTTAAACGGACGGATCTGAACGCCGGGCATCACGCATAAACCGCCCGTACCCTGAGGGCCGTACAGACCTTTATGTCCCGTAAAGCACAGGACGTCGATATCCATCGCCGCCATATCGATCGGAATATTACCTGCGCTCTGCGCCGCGTCAACGATATAGAGCAGATCATGCGCATGCGCGATCTTTCCGATACGGGCGATATCGAGCATATTGCCGGTCAGGTTGGAAATATGAGTTGTCACAATCGCCCTGGTATTCGGACGAATCATTTTCTCAAAGTCATCGTAACAGATACAGCCGTTCTCATCAGCCGGCACGATCGACAGTTCGATCCCTCTCTCCTTCTCCAGGCGATAGAGAGGTCTGAGCACAGAGTTATGTTCCAGCATCGTGGTGATCACATGGTCACCTTCACTGAATAAGCCGTTGATGGCTATGTTGAGACTTTCTGTAATATTGCAAGTAAAGGCTACCCTGGTCGGATCCGGACATCCGAACAATGACGCGATCTTCATCCGCGTCTCGAAGATGATCCGCGCCGCATCAAGGCTTCCCGCATGCGTGCCGCGGGCACTGTTGCCGACATGGCGCATCGCCTCTGTCACCGCCTCAATAACTGTTTCCGGCTTGTGAATCGTTGTCGCTGCATTATCCAGATAGATCATGATTTCTTGGCCCCCAGCTTTCTGGCAAATACGGTAGCACCGATGGATCCGGCATAGCGCGCCTGCGGGCATGTCTCAACATCCATCTTCAGCTCATTTGATAACGCTTTACGGATATATTCACTGTCGCATAATCCGCCGGTCAGACAGACCGGTTTGCCCGCCAGATGCATGCGGCTCGCCTGTGAAGCGACTTTTCTGACGATCGAATCGACCACCGCAAAGGCGATATTCTCCTTCTTCTCCCCGCGGCCGATCAGGCTGATGACCTCGGATTCGGCAAATACCGTGCACAGGGAAGAGATCGACGTATCACTTCCGCCTTCCGCGAGCACCGTCAGCTGATCAGGCGTGACAGACAGTGTATTGGCCATCACCTCCAGAAAACGACCTGTCCCGGCTGAGCATTTATCATTCATGATAAAATTCTTTACCATGCCGTGTTCGACCTCAATGATCTTCGTATCCTGCCCGCCGATATCAATGACACCCATCTCCTGATGGCCGAAAAGCTGTACAGCACCAGCACAGTGACAGGTGATCTCTGTCACAGTCTTGTCAGAATACGGAATCGCCACCCGGCCGTAACCGGTTGCCACTACGACATTATCCTTCGGATCAAAGCCTGCGTCCGCGAGCTGCTTACGGATATTTTCCGCTGTATCGACACTGCTCCATCCGGTCGGGCAGACTTCCTGAAAATAAATCTTGCCGTCGGCATCTGTCACTGTCGTTTTCGCGCAAGTTGAACCGATATCAACACCAATATAATACATGATCTGTCATCCTCATCCTTCATATAAAGTTTAAAACGGGCGGCTTATTTTTTAAGCCGCCCGCTCTTTTTGCGTTGATCACACACTGCTTCGTCAGCAGTACTTGTCTCTGTGCGGATTGATCTGTCCGGCAAGAGGTCTGATCGCATGGTATGTTGGCTGCTTTTCCTGTATCACTCTCTCCACCTCCGGAAGATCTTCCGGTTCGATCAGGAGAGACATGCCGCATGTCAGATCACCTTGTATCGCACGCGGGGCAGGGGCGATTCTGTTTTTGATCCCCTCTCCCTTTAAAAGCGCCTG
Organism: Lachnospiraceae bacterium; assembly: GCA_017515965.1. Lineage (GTDB taxonomy): Bacteria > Bacillota > Clostridia > Lachnospirales > Lachnospiraceae > RUG842. The sequence goes on along the minus strand of JAFWDW010000149.1, from coordinate 2,947 downwards.
CATCGCGAACCCATGCGTATAATTGTCAAATAAGATATAATACTTGACGTTTTCCTCGTCAAATGCCATTCATTCTCTCCGCAGTAATTAACCGAGCATCTCCACGAATGCTTCAATACGTGTACGCAGCTGCTCTGCATCGGAATCCGTGTAGTCGGTCTCAATGCCGAGGAACGGGATGCCCGCTTCATTCATAGCTTCTTCAACTGAACGTCTCTCTGTGTCATACAGGCAACAGAACTTCAGGTTCGTGTCGATTACGCCGTCGACATTGTATTCCTTCGCCATGCGCAGGATGTCGTCGATACGTCCCTGGTTCGGTGTGAAGCATGAGCAGTTGTTTTTCATGTAACGCTTAGACAGAGCCATGTACGCGTCATCGAGTGTCGCATTGTCTTCGTCGACAAGGTTCTCGAAATAACGTGTGCCTGTGCACATCTCTTCGCAGACAACGGCTGCGCCGCTGGTCTCGATGATGTGATGCAGCTTCCAGTTCGGAATTGCAAGCGGTGTACCTGTGAGCAGGATCCTCTTGGTGCCTGCCGGGAATACAGAGACGCCGTCTTTATTTCTCTGCTCGAGCTCGTCAGCAACCTTGTTTGCCATCTCAGCACAGCGTGCCGGATCATCGAAGAAAGCGATCTGCATGATGAGCAGTGCATCAAGACCGCTGATCGGAATATTGTCAGCATTCTTTCTTGCGTCGTAGATGCGGGCCAGAGCCTTTCTCTTGTTGTTGATCGTCTTGATCGCATCATTCAGACCGTCGATCGTGATGGTGTTGCCTGTCAGCTCTTCCATCTTAGCTGCGAAAGCCTTGATCTCATCAGCCCACTTCTGGATATCGATATCGCGCTTCATCTGCGGCATATCCATGATGTACATCGGCACATCCTGGCCAAGGATCTCATAAGCCTTCTTCTTTGCGTCGCAGGTCGTCTCGCCGACGATCATATCGACCAGTCTGAAGAACGGGCAGGTGCGGTCAAAACGTGCACCCAGAGATGCCTTTACCAGCGGGCAGGTGTTCTTCGGAAGATATTTCTCGCCGCCCGGTACCCAGAACTGGGAACCGCCGCAAAGACCTGAGAACAGAGCGCCGGCTGCATTGATGACTTCGTCCGGTACATAGACACAGAAAGTACCGACGACTTTCTTGCCTTCTGCCTGTGCGGCGATCATCTCAGACGGACGGATTCCGTGGATCTCGGAAACGACGAAATCATAGAAGCCCATGCTTTCCGGTCTGTTCTCCATTGACAGGAACGTGTCGCCGAACGCTGTCGGAAGAACCTGGCAGAGCATGTCATGGGTCTCGATGTCCATGTCGAGGTCTTTCCACATTTGCAAATAATCAGACATAACCTTTTTCCTCCTTTATCTTTAACCATAACCTATGCGAGTTATTTGCAGAAATAACTACTCTTATTGTAGAATCAGGCAAAAGGTCTGTCTAATACGGATATCGAATAAAAATATATGTTTTATTAGAATAATTTATAAATCCTTAATCGTCTGCAAGCGGCACGCCGCAGTCTGCCGATCCGCTCGATTTGAGCATATCGATGCCGTGGTGGATCGGATCAAGCACTGCCTCCAGATTCTCCTTTGCCGCCTTCTCGCTCCCCGGAAGATTAACGATCAGAGTTCCTTTACGGATGCCTGCTGCCGCTCGCGATAAGCATCCGCGGTTCGTGATCTTCATACTTGCAGCACGCATCGCCTCGGGGATCCCGGGCGTCGGTCTTTCGACAACCGCCATCGTCGCCTCGGGCGTAACATCGCGCGGAGCAAATCCGGTCCCCCCGGTCGTCAGAGCCAAATCCACTTTCAGTCTGTCCGACACATAGACCAGCTCATTGACGATCATATCATGCTCATCGGGGATCATGTCGGTATAGACGACATCCCAGCCGTCCTCTTTGAGCATCGAACAGATCCGCGGCCCGCTTGTGTCGATGCGCTCTCCTCTCGAACCTTTATCGCTGATCGTAATGACCGCAGCTGTCAGCTTTTCACTCATCTCACAGACCCTCCCGGTGATAATCTCCGTGCACGCCGCCCGATTTATCAAGGAGACAGATATCCGAAATGCGGATATCCCGCTGTACTGCTTTGCACATATCATAGACAGTGAGCGCGGCCACACTCGCCGCTGTCAGCGCTTCCATCTCCACGCCCGTTCTGCCGTCGCATGTGACTTCGGAGATGATGTCCACACTCAGATCCTCTTCATTAAGCGACAACGACAGATCGATCCCGTTCATCAGAATCGGGTGGCACATCGGGATGATGTCCTTTGTGCGTTTCGCCCCCATCACACCGGCCACCTGTGCGACTGTCAGAACATCGCCCTTCTTCATCCCGCCAGTCTTGATCAGATCAAATGTCTCGGCATTGACAAAGACACGGCCCTGTGCACGCGCAGTCCTGTGTGTGATACCCTTCTCACCCACATTGACCATCTTGGCACGGCCCTCATCATTAAAATGTGTAAAATCTCTTTCGCTCATCGATCGTCATCCTCCGATCTCATTCATATAGCGTCCGGCTTCGCTGCAATGGAAGGCATCCAGCAGCTCATGCTGTTCAGGCTTGGACATGATCGCTTCTTTTATTTTTGATTTCATTGCTTCAAAATCAAGCCCCTTGATCGGGATCTCCTGGTCGCTGTGCAGACAAGGCTTCAGTTTCCCGTCGGCAGTTAATCTGATGCGGTTGCAATCCCCGCAGAACGCATGACTTAATGGGTTGATCAGCCCGACCTTTCCTTTTGCGCCCGGCAGCTTGTACATCTTAGCAACCTGTCCGGGCGGTCCGGCAACAACCTCCTGCAGCTGCGGAAGCTTCTGCAGGATAACACTTCCCGGAATCATAGCATCCTCCCCGAAATCGGGGTTGTCGTACATCGGCATCAGCTCGATAAAACGTACATCGACCGGATACT
>JAFWDW010000148.1 GCA_017515965.1 Lachnospiraceae bacterium | reverse complement strand
TATGATTAACGGAGGTGTTTCATGAAAGGGTTTATGAAGGAATTCAAAGAGTTTATCAGTCGCGGTAACGTGATGGATATGGCAGTCGGTATCATCATTGGCGGTGCGTTCACAGCGATCGTTACAGCACTTGTCGACAATATCATCATGCCGCTGATCTCCGGTATCTGTGGTGGAATGGCATTTGAAGACTGGGCAGTCAAAATCGGCGGATCCACGATCGGCATCGGCGCATTTATCGCTGCGATCGTCAATTTCCTGCTCATCGCACTTGTTCTGTTTTCGATCATCAAGGCGATGAACAAGTTCAAAAAGCAGCAGGAGGAGCCTGAAGAAGCACCGACGACAAAGGAATGCCCGTTCTGCAAGTCCGAGATCCCTCTCGAGGCGACCCGCTGCCCGCACTGCACATCACAGCTGGACTGATCGATCATATTTAAACAGTTATGATGAAGGCTGTCACCTGAACAGGTGGCAGCCTTTTTATGTCTCCAGTGCTTTGACCAGTTCATCCGGGGCGCTTCTCTGTCCCCGGACAGTTTTCTTGATGCCGTGCTCGTTGAGCCAGGAGCGTGGATAACGGTCTTTGTCGTATGTCTCGATACGTTTAAGGTACATGATGCGTGTCACGGGATGATTGATTGGCGTTTCAGTTTCCAAAGAGCAGGCGATCACTTCGCATTTCCACCTCAGTGCCGCGACCGGCTCTGTCTGATAAATGTAGACGGTATCACCGACCGCGACGTGAATGCGGTGATGCCAGGTAAGCACGCCGCCACCGGCATCGAATCCTGCGCCCACATCGAACAGGGCCGGATTGGAAGGAATGATCCAGTGACGGTGGGGATGGATCAGTTTGTAGCTTTTGCGTACTAATTCAAAGATGCGGTCATCGTCGAGCGAATCATCCAGCGCGATAGAAATCCATTTTTTCTTGTTCATATGATAACAGGGATAAATACCCGGTTTCTTAAGCAGTTCAGGCAGTTGATCGGGATCGATTTTAACGTTGATGATCTCGATGGGTACTGTGTCCGGCTCATCCAGAAGTTTCCCTTTTTCGATCTGCATGATCAGACCGAACCATTTACCGGAACAGGGATCGCGAAAAACACCGGCATGATCAACATTAGAAAACGGGTTTTCGGGTAAGACACCATAAGTGTTCTCGATCATACCTGAAAGACGGTTTGCCTGATCCGAACAGAACGGGACGTCATAGAAACACGCTTCGGCAATTTCTTCCAAGAGCATGCGGTATTCATCACGGGCTGCCCCGACATAAGCGCCTGTGCTGGAGGCGATATTGATCAAGGCATATTCGTCACCTGTGTCCGCATCAAGAGCCCGGCAGATGACGGAAGTCTCTCCCGCAGGAGAGAAGCGAACGGATACTACAGCAGTCAAAGCCCCATCCATAAAGGAGGCGCGATAAATCAGACTGTTTGCACCATTGTCCGCTTTGAATCCGTAATCTATTAATTTTTGGCGTATCGGCCGACGCCGGCCAAAAACTTCCTGAGCAATATCCATTTTATACTTATTCTTTTTTGACGGGCTCCAATCCCTGCATAATGATCGCTGAGATAACCAGTACGATACCGATCAGTTTTAGCGGTTCATGGCTGTCGTGCCAGACGGTCATGCCGACGATCGCGCCGACAAGGGGTTCTGATGCGGCCAGAATCGCAGCCTGATTTGCCGATACGCCTGAGATGCCCGTAGTGAAGAGAAGATTTGCAAGAGAGCTGCAGATCGGGCCGAAGAGGAGTGCATATGGAATCAGAGAGTGATCTGCACTGAGTGCGGCCAGAGTCTTCACCGGATGACCGAACGGCAGCATGAACAGTGTACCGAATATAAAAGTATAAAGCGTGACGGACAGCACTTTCATCCTCTGCGTGTTCAGGCGTGTGACAACGGTGAAGCATCCGTATGTGGCGCCTGTCGCGATTCCTGTCAGAAGTGCCATGAATGGGATTGATTTTCCGTGCCCGATAAATCCGGCAACAAATACGCACCCAATCACAGTCATAGCCAGAACCAGATACTTGCGGGGCGTCATATGTTCCTGAAACAGGATGCGCGCGAATAGCATGACAAAAATCGGGGAAGTATAGAGGAGCATGGCTGCAACGGATGCTTCGCTGCGAATAATCGTATTGAAATAAAAGAAGTTAAAGAGGACGCCGCAGAGCAGGCCGTTGAACATCAGCAGCCCCAGATCGCTCGGTTTGATTTTGAAACTGGAACGGTCTTTGATCAAAGCGAAGATGATCAGGGCCAGTGCAGCCATGACTTCGCGGATAAGCGAAATCTGCATTGAAGAAAGACCACCGCGAGAAAGGGGCGTCACAAAGAGGGAAACAATCCCCCAGAGGGCGCCGCCTAAGAAGACAAAAACAGAGTTTTTGAATTGCTGAGACATATCGATTTATTCGACAAACATACTGTAGATCGGCTCGTTTGTCACTGATTCGCGTTTGACCAGCCGGATAATAAAAATATACATAATGACAACAAATGCGATGAATACAATCGTTGATGCTTTGGTGCCGGTCATCGCGCAGGTGTCGTAGAAGCCGTGCATCAATACAGCGAGTATATAACCGATAATCAGATTGGTCTTGGAGCGGGAACGCTTTCCACGGCTGGCCGCAATGCGGGCACGACCATAGAAATACCCGAAGACGATTGCGAATCCAAGATGGCCGGGGATCGAGAGTATAGCACGAGGGAAGGCGACGGCCAACCCATAGCTGAAGACATATTTGATGTTTTCAAAAGCGGCAAAGCCGAGCGAGACATATGCTGAGTATACAATGCCGTCAAAGCGGTAATCGAAGTTTGGCTCGCGCCAGGTTCTTCTGTACAGGAAGAAGAATTTGGCGCCTTCTTCGGCAACGGCAACAATGCAAAAGGCCAGGATGATAATATATTTACGTGATGTTGGCAGGATGCCGGAGCGGGAGAGGATCGTCTGCCCTATCATCTCAAGAAAGATGGCTGCAAAAGCGGCCAGTACACCCTGCACGACACAGGACAGAAGAAGATCATTCGGTTCTTTTTCAAATGAATCGAGCCGGTAGATCTCCCGCATCAGGAAGATGGCCGGAACAATGGCGGCCAGAACATAGATAGCGATCGTAATGAAGAACGGTGTCATGAGAATCATGTGGGGCCTTCTTTCTTGGAGCTAAACCATTGGCTTTTCGATCCGAAAAGCCTGTACACTTAAGCGCGCGATCATTTTGCCGGTTTCATCATAGACATCGGCACCGCCGAAGACGATGCTCCGGCCGGCTTTGTCAATATAACCTTTTGATGTGAGGAAGGATCCTCTGCCGGCTGAAAGGTATTCAATACTGCAGTTGATAGCAGTCGTAAAAATACCGTTTGCATAGGCGCTGGAAGCGAAAGCAAAATCAGCCAGAGTGAAAATGGCACCGCCCATGACACGGCCGCCGCTGTTATTGTGAGCAGGCGACAGATTCAGACGGACTGTGACACAGCCGTTATCATCCATTGACTCAATGACTGCGCCGGTCGTCTCGAATGCGTACAGATCCTTGTACATTTGTTCTTTCACTTCATCCAGCGTATACATAGATATAGTATATCAAAAAACCGGAAAGTATGGAAGCAGTCTTCTTTAGCTTATAGCCTGGAAGTAATACTTCACAACTCACACCTGCGGCGGCATGTCCACCCGTGTCGTCGTAATTTCAAAAAGCCCTGTCTGACCAGGGCTTTTTGTCATGTGTTCATGATTATTTGAATAGTGCTTGTTCTATTTCTTTAATATCGGTGCAAAAGATGATCTTTCTTCGGGTTTCTTCGAAAAGAAAACCTTCTTCAGTCATGTGATCGAGCAGAGCTTCGAAATGATCGTAGTATCCGCCCAGATTGTAGATCACATACGGTTTATCGATGAGGTTCAGCTGGTTGGCAGACATGATGTCCGTGATTTCTTCCATGGTGCCGAGACCGCCGGGAAAAGCGATGAAAGCATCACCCATCTCCATCATAGTCTGACGGCGCTCAAACATATCTTTTGTGACGATCAGGCGGTCGATGCCTTCGTGCTGGCGGCACTGGTCTATAAAAAACGCAGGTTCGACTCCTGTGACATGACCGCCTTCTTCCAGAACGGCATCGGCGAGGATACCCATCAGACCGATCTTGCTGCCGCCGTAGACCAGGTCATTTCCGGTCCTGCCGATCCAGTTTCCCAGTTCTTTGATTTTCTTTTGGTAGATCGGATCATGTCCGAATGCAGATCCGAGATAAACAACAATATTCATATTTACTCCTAATCGATAAAAACATGTTTCTGTCTGTATTTTATCACGAGTTCCTACAAGATTAAAATACATTGTTTTTCCTTGATTGAGAAGGGAAAAACGAGTATAATAAAACGGTTATAAATGATAAGGAGACTAAAATGGGAAAAAATGTATTTAAGAGACTTTCTATCGGCCTGTTGACTGCGGCTCTGGCATTGTCGCTTTTGACCGGCTGCGGAGAGATTAATGCGGGTTCAACGGTACTTAGAGTCGGAGATGAAAAGGTCTCTCTCGGCCTGGCAAATTTCTTTGCGCGCTACATGCAGGCTCAGTACGAGACTTATTACGGAATCAGCGAGGATGCCTGGGAACAGAACGTATCGGACGATGAGACGACCTACGAGGCCTCTCTCAAGAAAGATATCATGAAGAATCTCCAGAATGCCGTCCTTGAGAGACAGAATGCCGAAGAGTACAAGATCAGTCTTTCCGACGAAGATAAG
>JAFWDW010000147.1 GCA_017515965.1 Lachnospiraceae bacterium | reverse complement strand
GCCTGAGACCGGCCTGCGTTATCCGCGGGACGTGCGCTATCCCGGCAGGCTTCAGATCCTGCTCGGGGATGAGTATATCGTGATCGAGGAGGGCTGCAACGGACGGACCACCGTTCAGGAAGACCCAATCGACAGTTGGAAAAACGGCCTGCCCTACTTACGGCCCTGCCTGAATTCTCATAAGCCTGTGGACATCGTGATCATGATGCTGGGCAGCAATGATCTTAAAACGATGTTCCATCTGACCGGTGAGCAGATTGCTGACGGAGCCGGTCAGCTGGTCGATGTGATCAAAGAGTTCACCGCAGAAAAGCAAGGGTTTGTGCCGCAGATCATTCTGGTGTCTCCGCCGGAGATCGGCCCGGGAATAAAAGATTCGCAGTTTTACGGAAGATTCTCTGAGAATGCTATCGCGGAATCCAAGAAGTTTTCCGCCTGCTATAAGGCTGTCGCCGAACAGAAAGGGTGCGTCTTCCTCGATACGGCGGCATCTATCGAGCCCTCTGAAGCGGATTCGCTACATTTGACAGCGGATGGTCATCGGATACTGGCTGAAAAGCTATTCGAAATAATCAAGTGTCTATAGAAATGATTTTATTAACGCCAACATGTGTGGCAAGTTAAACCGTAACACGCTGGGAGTTGGCAGAGTAAGCAACATACATTTCGCTGTATTTTCGATCTGTTTCAATATGATTTGTCAGCGAAAGAGCTGTAATCAGAGTCTTTTTTATTAAACCATGATAAATCCGCTGTACAATTGACTTCTGTTCTTCCATGTTTGTCAGCGGAATTCTTTAATCCGCTGACAACGAATCATGAAATGCCGCTAAAGTACAGCGAAAAGCCAGAAATAGGGCTTACTAAGACCTAAAAAAGAATAATCCGCTGACAAAACACTTTTCTTGAGAGGCGTTTGTACAGCAGATACTCTGAGCATTCATGCATTTTACTCGAAAACCATAAGGCTGCATGAACGACTATGTAACAGGAGAAAAAAGGACGGTCGCTAACCGCGGCCGTCCTTTTTATCATGCGCACTCCTCACTCCCCGTCTTCTCCCTCCGGATCGTATTTCAGGATGTCTCCGGGCTCGCACTCGAGTGCCTTGCAGATATTCGCGAGTGTTGAAAACCGGATCGCGTTGACTTTGTTGTTCTTGATCTTTGAGAGATTGACATTCGTGATGCCTACCTGATCGGCGAGGTCGTTGAGTGACATATGCCTTCTCGCCATCATCACATCTAATTCAAGTAAGATTTTACCCATATCGCACCTCCGTTATACCAGACCGTCGACGTCATTCTGCAGTTCCATGCCGTAAGAGAAATATCTTGACAGGCAGGTGACAGCCAAACCGACGATGATAAAATGCATGTCCATTGAAGTTTCAACTTCTATTCCTGAAAGAGCCAGTCTGGCGACCACACTCATGACCAGGCCAACGATCGGAACCGCGAGCAGGAAGATGCCGATCTCGCGCACCATGCGGATATTGTCCGGCTGAAACGGTGTCTGTCCCTTTGAGAACTTCGTCTTGCCCTCTGTTGTCTTAAAGATAAGGTACAGATTCCGGCATGCCATAGCCATCAACGCAAGCATAATAAACAGAGTGATAAAGAAAATCAGGTATGTTCCCCATACGATCTGACCGTTTCCGTCTACTGATGAAATGCTGAAACCGAATGCTGTCAGATCTTTTCCTGCTGTAGGATCAACATCTGTGAGTTTGGATACCAGTCCGTGGTGTCCGGCGATCAGGCTGATCACGATGGCACCAACCATGCCAAATCCGATCCAGTAGCAAACCTCCGCAATTTTTGAAATAATGGTAACTGCTTTGTTGAGTTTCATAATCTATTCTCCTCCTAAAAATGTTGCTTTAGAAATATTTTTGCATCATGATTGTCGCCAGGCATTAATCATTTATCGTTTATCGATAATCATACGATAGCACAGCGATTATTGTTTGTCAACACTTTTTTATCGTTTTTCGATAATTTTTTAGGGATTTTGTTTTAGCAAATAAGAATGAAAAAGAGCGTCTGTTAAGCCTTCAGTGCTCTCTTTGAAGGACTGAGAACCAGAACCATGACAAGTGAAGCTAACGCCGCTACGCCCAGTGAAACGGGATATACCATCATAAGCCCGGAAAAAGTATGAAGTCTCGGGAAAACAGCGATGATCCAAAGTATACGTACTCCGCATACACCGATCAGTGACACCATTGCCGGTGGCATTGAAATGCCGAATCCCCGCAGAAAACCCGCCAGTATCTCATTGCACATGCTGAAGGGAAAAGCGCACATGAGATATCTCATCCGCGTCATTCCGGCATGAATTACCTTCGGATCATCATTAAACAGTGTCAGAAGATTCCTTCCGAAGCAGACAAGCAGACCAATCGTCAGACCCGTCGCGATCACATCTTCAGTCAAGCAGGTAAACAAGGCTTTTTTACACCGCTCATATTGACCGGCCCCGTAATTCTGCCCCACAAATGTCGTACAGGTTTGTCCGAAAGCATCGAGAACGAAGAAAACCATGACTTCTACATTAAAAGCGGCACTGGAACCGGCCATCACCGTTGCTCCCAGCGAATTGATAGCTGACTGAATCAGAACATTGGCAATCGACTTGACTGAAGACTGCATCCCTGCGGGAAGACCAATGCGCAGTATAGACCAAAGCGTTTCCCCGTGGATGCGAAGTTCTCTGATACGCACCTGGAGAGCGTCCTCTGATTTGCTGAGAACACGCAGAAGAATCCCGGCACTGACAACATTTGCCAGCACCGTGGCCAAAGAAACGCCGGCAGCTGCCATGTGGCATTTGATCACAAAGAACAAATTCAAAAGGACATTGATGACGCCGGCCGCGGTTAATGCCATCAACGGAGACTTGGTGTCGCCTTTTGCACGCAAAATGGCGGCCTCAAAATTATAGAACAGAATGACAGGCATACCGGCCAGATAGACACGCAGATACTTGACCGCCATCGGAAGCACTTCATCCGGAACTCCCAGCAGCCTCATGAGTGGCGATGCCACTGCTTCTCCAATAATAAAAATCCCAACCCCGCCGAGTAACGCAAAAAGCAATGCTGTATGGACAGCATTGCGGATTCTTCTGGCGGACCCGTTTCCTATTGCGATGGCGATGACAACGTTCGCTCCGATCGATATCCCGATGAACATCGTAATCATCAGACCGACAACTGCCGTGTTGGCACCGACTGCAGCCATCGCATACTTGCCGGCAAATCGTCCTACAACAGCAACATCTGCCGCATTAAACAGTTGCTGAAGAACACCGGTAAGCGCAAGAGGCAAAGCAAATCTAAACACTTTTCCCTTGAGAGGACCGCGCAGCATATCAATTTGATTGTTTTGTTTTCGCCCCGTTTTATTCACTCATTCCTTATTTACAGATATACAAACAGAATCACACCGAACACGATCAGGATACCCAGACAGGTCATCATGATCGCGAAAGAGAAATTGATGACAACCGGAGCTGCCGCCTGCTCTTCTCTCTTTGTGAGTGTCTGGAGCTGACCGGGGTGCACTTCCTCGGACAAGCGGTTGCGCTCGTGCAGAACTGTGCTGCGCGAGAAGATCATGATCCCGTCTGGAAGCAGCGCCAGGAAGCGAGCCAGCGCGCCGCCGATGCCCGGAAGGATCTTAAGGAGCAGCGGACGATAGATCAGATCCTCCAGATCCAGCTTTTCAGGCCAGCGGTTGACATAGCGGTTCTCTTTCATCAGCAGTTTCCTGACAATGACGAGATAGATGCACGCGCCAATCGCCAGTGAGATCGCCCCGCCCTTTAAGTTCACTCCGGCAAACGCATGAAAATGCTCAAAAGTATGATCGCCTGTCATGACTGCCGCAAGACGTCCGGCCACAGCCGGCTGACCCAGGATCGGCATCAGCAGGGAGGAAATCAG
>JAFWDW010000146.1 GCA_017515965.1 Lachnospiraceae bacterium | reverse complement strand
CTGCCTTCAACGAGCGATGACAGAGCAAAGATCTCATCTGTGATGCAATAGGCCAGTCCGAAGCGGTGAACCTTCTTTTCTCCTGGTTTCAGTTTTTGTGTGAGTGCGCAGCTCATCAGGAAATAGCGCAGATTGACGATCAGGCAGGTCATGATGATCTCGAAGATGCCTGCGCCGCCGCCCAGAAGTTCAAGTGCGGCGTATTCTCCGGCACTGGCCATCATGCCGGCTGACATGATGAAAGCCTGCACAGCCGTCATTCCGATATCATGCGCTGTAATGCCGACAGCGAAGGCGACGGCAAAATAGCCGAGGCCGATCGGGATACCGCCTAATATGCCTTTTTTAAACCATTTCCTGTTCTCGCTCATTTTTCTCTTTCAGGGAATATCATCGTACTCTCAACAAGATTATTATAATCAGACTGTTTTTGCAAGACTTGTATTATGGTAAAATATAACTATGAAAGAAAGCCTTCGTATAAACAAATACCTTCAGGAGGCAGGCCTCTGTTCCAGACGGGCGGCGGATGAACTGATCCGGGCAGGGCGCGTGACGATTGACGGAAAGACAGCTCAGCTGGGGACGCAGGTGGAGCCTGACTCCGTTGTCTGTGTTGATGGCCGTCCGGTTCTCTGCGAGGAAAGAGAACGCATTCTGATCGCCGTGAACAAACCGGTCGGGATCGTGTGCACGGAAGATCCCCGCGAGAAAGATAATATCATCGGTTTTCTGCATTATCCCAAGCGGATCACATATGCCGGGAGACTGGATAAACGCTCACAGGGGCTCCTTCTTATGACAAACGACGGCGATCTGATCGAGCGCATGATGCGTGGGCGCAATGCTCATGAGAAAGAATACGAAGTCACCGCAGACCGGCCAATTGCCGATGAGGATCTCATCAGAATGAGCGGCGGTGTACCAATCGAGATTGAGAAAAGATCAGAGCCGGGTCAGGTGGAGACTGTTGTCACACGGCCCTGCCAAATTGTGCGGATCAATGATCGATCGTTTCGGATCATACTGACACAGGGCCTGAACAGGCAGATTCGGAAAATGTGTGAAGCCTGCGGTTACAAGGTGGTGAGCCTGACGCGGGTGCGCATCATGAATATCAGGCTCGGTGATTTAAAATCCGGCGCTTGGCGCCATGTGACGGAAGAGGAAATACACGAGCTGGAAAAACTTCTTGATGCCTGAGAAAAAGGATATACAACATGACAAGAGAACAATACGAGCAGCTGAAAACAACGATCGATGAGCATATGGATCGTTATTACAATCAGGATGCGCCGACGATCAGCGATTTCGAGTATGACCGCCTGATGCAGGAGCTTAAGAACGCGGAAAAAGAGAATCCTGAATGGATCACGCCGGATTCCCCTTCCCAAAAGATAGGCGGCACAGCTAAGCGGGAGGCGGGCATGAAGGTCGCGCACCGCGTGCCGATGCTCTCGATCGAGGATGTCTTTACAAAAGAGGATGTCACGGCGTGGGTCGATAAAGTTCGGAAGATTCATCCTGATGCCGTCTTCTCGGTGGAGACCAAGATCGACGGACTGAGCGTTACACTTCGCTACACAGGGGAAGCGGGCAAACTGCAGTTAACCCTCGGGGAGACCCGCGGTGACGGCCATACCGGAGAGGATGTGACGGCCAATATCAGGATGATTCCGGATGTACCGCAGGAAGTAGCCCTTCCGTATGATGATATGGAGCTTCGCGGCGAAGTCTACATGAGCCACGAGGACTTCGAGAGATTTAACAGGCAGCAGGAGGAAGCAGGAAAGAAGATCGCGGCCAATCCGCGTAATCTTGCCGCGGGCACGCTGCGTCAGCTCGATTCACGGATCGTGCGGGAGAGAGGTCTGCGTATGTTTGTTTTCAACGTCCAGCGCGGTCCCGGAGAACTCATGAACAGCCATGACCGTGCGCTGCAGATGCTTGCTGCAGCCGGTGTTCCGGTCGTACACCATATCCCGTGCCGCAATGCACAGGAGATTCTCGATGCCATCGATGCGATCGGCGAAATGAGAGGTGACCTGCCCTATGACATTGATGGTGCGGTCGTCAAGCTTGACCAGATTGCATTCCGTGATGATTTTCCTGCCGGGAGCAAGTATTCGGCCGGTATGATCGCCTATAAATATCCGCCGGAGGAGAGACCGGTGGTGATGGAGGAGATCGAGCCGACTGTGGGAAGAACCGGCAAGATCGCCTTTATCGGACATGTCGTGGATGCTGAGACAGGCAAACCTGCACGCCTGGCCGGAACAAATGTATCCAATGTCACGCTCCACAACCGCGACTATATGCGCGAGATGAAAGTCGGTATCGGAGGCGTTTACAAGATTCTGAAATCAGGCGATATCATTCCGAAACTGACGGGTGTCGTCAAAGAGCCTGAAGCGCTGTATGAGCCGCCCCGGTTCTGTCCGGTCTGCGGAGAAGCGCTTGAGGATGACGGAGAGACAGCCGATATCTTCTGTGTCAATCCGTCCTGTCCCGCTCAGCTGTCGCGGACGATCTCGTATTTTACGGGACGCAGCTGCATGGATATCGCCGGATTGGGAGAAACGCTTGTCGATGCCCTGGTGCAGGACGGCTATCTGAAAAACTACGCAGATATCTATGAGCTCTACAGGTACCGTGACGAGATGATCGAGAAGGGTATCATCGGGAAAGAGAAAAACACCGATAAACTGCTCGCTGCGATCGAAGCATCCAAGCAGAATGATCCTGAACGCCTTTTGGCCGGGCTCGGGATACGCGGCGTGGGACGTGCTACAGCCGGTGAACTGATAAGGCATTTCCGTAGTATCAGGGCGATCGAGAATGCCGGCGAGGAGGAGCTTCTGGCTGTTCCTGATATCGGCGGAACGATCGCGCGGGAGATCAGGGAATTCTTTGAACATGAAGATAACCGGAGACTGATCGATGCGTTTGAGGCTGCAGGTGTCAACATGGAAGCCGAAGAGCACGAACAGGTGTCCGATGTCTTTGCGGGCAAGACGTTTGTCATCACGGGAACGCTCCCGACGATGAGCCGGAACGAAGCAAAAGAATGGATCGAAAGCCGCGGCGGCAAGGTGACGGGAAGTGTCAGCAAAAAGACGGATTATTTGGTGGCCGGTGAGGCGGCAGGTTCCAAACTGACTAAAGCACAGAGTCTGGGCATCTCTGTGATTGACGAAGAAACACTTCAAAAGATGCAGTAGAAATTTATGACAAAATAGAGTATACTGAAACAAATAATGAACACAAGAAGTTACCGAAAAGTTTCGGAACTTAGATGAACACGATTACGTGAGAAAGGAGTATAGAATCATGAGTGAATTTTTCGACAAGATCTCTGGATTTGCCAGTGCTTTTTCGAAGAAGACCGGAGAGGTTGTAGATGCTCAGAAACTGAAGGCCCAGAAGCGCTCACTCGAGAAGGGGAATAAGCAGGACTATGAG
>JAFWDW010000145.1 GCA_017515965.1 Lachnospiraceae bacterium | reverse complement strand
TAATGCTGTCGCCGTTGTACTCTCTGTATCCGGTCTTGAAATTGAAGGTCGGCATCTGTACAGCCTCACCCGCCAGCATCCGGTTGAGATCATCGTTAAAGGCATCGATATCGATCGCCTTAATACTCTCAAAATCATATTCCCCGTTCTCGTCAATCGGAGTGTGTTCACGATCGACGAAGTAATTGTCTACCGAGATGGCGTGCGGAATGAGTCCTGCAGCACGCAGCTGAACCGAAAGCCGTCTGGAAAAGGTCGTCTTGCCTGATGAAGACGGGCCTGCGATCAATACAAATTTCACGCTGGGCCTCGCTTTGATCTGTCCGGCGATCTCGGCGATCTTCTGCTCCTGCAGCGCTTCCTGGACCAGGATCATCTGCTGCACATCGCCTTTTGTCACCCGGTCATTTAGGGATCCGACTGTCGACAGCCCCTGAATATCACTCCAGCGTGTAGACTCTTCCATGACCCTGAAAAGCTTCTCATGTGGCTTGAACTCACCAATCGTTTTGGAATGATGACGGTTGGGCATCATCAGAACAAAGCCTTTGTCATAAAGCAGAAGGTCAAAGTATCTCAGATAGCCCGTGTCGGGCACCATATATCCGTAGTAATAATCTTCAAATTCTTCGATATTGTAAATATTAACGCGTGAAACACGGCGGTAATAAAACAGTTTTTCCTTATCGTGCATTCCATGACGCCGGAATAATTCGATTGCTTTGTCTGTATTGACATTTCGCTTGTGGATCAGGATCTTCTGTTCCACAAGTTCATGCATTCTGGCTTTGACTGCATCAAGAAACTCCTGTGTGATCTCTCTGCCGTCATGCATCGTACAGTAGAGACCGTCACTGATATTGTAACGTACACGGACCTGATCGATCGTATTACCGCCGCCGACATCAAATATGGCCTTAGCCATCATCATACACATGCTGCGCTCATAGGTCTTGTGGCCGATCTGTTCTGCTGTCGTAACAAATTGAAGCACACAGTTCTTCTTGACTTCTTTGTAAAGCTCTTCCAGTTTGCCGTCAACGATCACAAGCACGATCGTATTGTCATACTCATGTTGATGAGCCTCGGCGATCTGACTGAATAAAGTACCCGGCGGATAGCTTTCCGTCTGATCTCCGATCGTTACCTGGAATAGTTTCTCTTTCACTGCTTCTCCTCCTGATTCATCCCTGATTCACAATGAAAAATACGGATCTCTCGGACTGTCTTCTATGATGCGAAGATCCGGAAACTGATCTCTGAGTCTCTCTGCAAGATCCTCAATAAAGATATGTTCCAGACCATAGTGTCCCGCATCTATCACAGAAAGCCCCCGCGCAACGGCATCCAGTCCCGCATGATGATCGATATCTCCGGTCACCAGCACATCGGCACCGAAGGTAATGGCCGTATCGATGCCGCTTTTGCCTGATCCAGGCAGAACTGCCGCATAAGAAATCTTTTGCTGAGGATCGCCGAAAACATGCAGACCCTGCGCATCAAACGCCGATTTGATCTTTTCCGCAAACTGTCCGAGTGTCATCTCCTCTGCGAGATCACCGATCCTGCCAATGCCGGTTTCGTCAAATTCCTGTGTCTTAAGAAGCGGCTGGCAGTTGCGCAAGGCTATCCGCTCCGCCGCCAGATCTCCCATCAGATCCACGTCATAATTCGTGTGCATCGCAAAATAAGAAATCCCGTCCTCCGCCAGTTTGAGCACACGTCTTCCGATATAGTCATTCTCTGAAATGTTTTTAAGTCCGTTAAAAATCAGCGGATGATGTGTGATCAAAAGCTCGCATCCTTCCCCCGCACAGGTTTCGATCACCTCATCGGTCGGATCAAGCGCAATATACACGGAGCTGATGGCGCGGTTTCCTCCTACAAGCAAACCGACATTGTCCCAGCTCTCGGCATGTTCCGGCGGACACAAGCCGTTTAAATAGTCAATGACATCAAAGCACTGCATGCTGTCTCCTTCTCACTCTCCAGTTGTCTTAAACGTTGATTCTTCCTCTCTGTGGCTTCGCGGTCTGTTCCTTTTAAAACACTGGCAATAGCCTGATCCAGTCTTTCGATCTCTCTGACCAGATAATCTTTTAATACAGGATCTTTTCTCTCCATCAGGATTGGTCCATAGCGATATGCTATTTTGCGCCCCTTCATGTCATCAGCAAAGGATGCATAGACATCAGCTTGTCCCTCCTGCGGCGGACAGAGCTTGAGAATAAAATAATCGTGATCTCCATCCCGGATCATTGCTTCATCAGTTAAACAGAAACCCTGCTGATATAGCCATCGCCGCACCGAGGCTATCTCTGACTGCGGCGATAATATGATTTCTTTAAAACTGAGAGCAGTTTCTTTTGAGCTCTCCAGGATCCGGATCATCAGAGGTCCGCCCATACCGGATATGACAAGTGTCTCCGCCTCAAATGGCCTGTAACCGTTGAGTCCGTCACGGACAAAGACACTGATTCTGTCCGACAGTCCGGCTTCCTGTATATGGGCAGATGCTCTTAATGCAGCTGCTTTGCTCACATCGGAAGCAATGACCCGTGGGCTGATTCCTTCAGACACCAGACAGATCGGTAGGTAGGCATGGTCTGTTCCGACATCGGCGGTCACATGCCCTTTTGTCACCAACCCCGCAATGACTTTAAGCCGGTCAGTCAAGGAAATCCCTCAGCTTACGGCTGCGGCTCGGATGGCGCAGCTTTCTGAGCGCTTTTGCCTCGATCTGACGGATACGCTCCCGGGTTACATCAAACTCTTTACCCACTTCTTCGAGTGTTCTGGCACGGCCATCATTCATGCCGAATCTGAGCCTGAGCACTTTCTGCTCTCTCTCAGTGAGTGTGTCAAGCACTTCGTCCAGCTGTTCTTTCAGGAGCATTCTGGCAGCGGCCTCGGCCGGGACCGGAACATTTTCATCCTGAATAAAGTCACCGAGATGACTGTCTTCCTCCTCACCGATCGGTGTTTCCAGAGAAACCGGCTCCTGTGCGATCTTTAAGATCTCACGGACACGCTCGACAGACAGACCCATTTCCTCCGCGATCTCTTCTTCGGTCGGTTCGCGGCCCAGTTCCTGGAGGAGCTGTCTTT
Source organism: Lachnospiraceae bacterium (assembly GCA_017515965.1). Taxonomy (GTDB): domain Bacteria; phylum Bacillota; class Clostridia; order Lachnospirales; family Lachnospiraceae; genus RUG842. The sequence continues at coordinate 7,682 of JAFWDW010000145.1, read as the reverse complement.
GCACATGCATCAGTTTGTTGATGGTTTCAACCATATGCACCGGAATACGGATAGTGCGCGCCTGATCGGCAATTGCACGTGTGATCGCCTGGCGGATCCACCAGGTTGCGTATGTGCTGAATTTAAATCCCTTCGTGTAATCAAATTTTTCTACCGCTTTGATCAGACCGAGGTTTCCTTCCTGGATAAGATCCAAAAAGAGCATACCGCGTCCGACATAGCGTTTGGCAATACTGACCACCAGACGGAGATTTGCTTCGGTGAGCTTATGCTTGGCCTCCTCATCGCCGTGTCCCATCCGCTTGGCCAGCTCTACTTCCTCGTCAGCTGTCAGAAGCGATACTTTTCCGATTTCCTTCAGATAGAGACGGACCGGATCTTCCGTACTGATCGTGTCAGGGATCGCCAGTTTATTCTTGATCAGCTGATCTGTCTCGTCATCGGAAAGGTCCGGATCTGTTCCGTCCTCATCGCCCGAGACATCGACATCATCTAATTCCAGAACATCGATCTCATTCTCCTCGAGCACAGAGTACAGTTTGTCGATCTGCAGACTCGTCAGCTCCCCATCCTTAAAGAATTCGTCAATATACTGCAATTCCAGGACATTCTTATTGCTTTTGCCTTTTTTGACCAGTTTGGCAAGACACTCATCAAAATCGGCATCTTCTATATGTGTGCCCTCATCATCCGCCAGATCAAGATCCACTGCATTGTCGCCGTTCTCATCAGAATCCGGAACCAATTCAGCCTCGATCTCCTCATCGAGCTCATCACCGAAATCATCGATCATATCATCGTCTTCGACGATCATCTCATTGATCTCCGGTAAGCTCTCTTCGGGATTGATATCTGTATTCTTCTTTTTGCCTGCCATAATGTCTCCTTTAAAGCGTTATGTTTGTTGTTTTTAAGGTTTCAGCCCGCTTTCTGCCCTCCAGCGCCTGATTTAGCGGCTGCCCTTTTAGTCGGTCTATTATAACCTGACAGACCAGTTCTTTCAAGGCTTTCTCCGGGCTTCTGGCGGATCTGATATCACTCAGATCCGTATGCAGGACAGCTGCCGCCTTTTCCTGCTCATCCTGATCTTCAAATCTGTCAATAACAGCAGCGGGATCTGTAGTGCCGGTACTGTGCTGCTCATAAAGCAACCGGCAGAGCCTGCTGCACATAGAATCCGGAAAATCGTCGGGCGAAATAAAGGGTTTGACTGCTTCAATCACTTTGTCATGATCAGCCATCCAAGCGACCAAAGTCTGCTGTGCACGTTCAGACGTGCGTTGTGCTTTCCGCACTGTAGATGTCCTTTTTGGCTGAACCTGGCGTGGCTTAAAGCCCGGAGCAGATGCCTCCTTGATCCTCACCTGTTCCAGTTCTTCATTTGTCAGACCATAGCGGCGTGCAATCTCCTCACGGTAAGAGCGTCTCTCAACCTCTTCGGACAAATCATTCAGCAAACGTGCTGCAGCGTGGCAGAAGTCGATCTTGCCTTCAGGAGTTTGCAGATCATATTTCCCGGCTTCTGTTGCAATGACGAACAGAAAGCCGTCTTCGGCTGTATCAATTCTCTTCTGGTATTCCTCGGATCCCGCCTGTTTGATCAGTTCATCAGGGTCTTTGTACGGGGCCAGTCTGACGACACGTGTTCGGATATCCGCATCACGCAGTATCGAAATCGCTCTGATCGCCGCTCCGACTCCGGCTCCGTCAGAATCATAAGTGATCAAAACCTGTTTCACGAATCTCCGGAGCAGTTTGGCATGCTCCGCTGTAAGTGCTGTTCCGAGGGATGCGACCGCATGGGTAAATCCTGCCTGGTGCAGGGAGATAACATCCATATAACCCTCGCACAGAAGGAAATACGGTTTACGGCTCTTCTTGGCGGCAAAGAGACCGTATAGATTGCGGCTCTTATCAAATACGTATGTCTGTGGAGAATTCAGATACTTTGGTTCTCCGCTTCCCATCACGCGTCCGCCGAAGCCGATCACCCGGCTGCCCTGATCCATGATCGGGAACATCACCCGGTTCCAGAAACGGTCGTTCACACCGTTTTTCTCTGATATATCGATCAATCCGGCATCCTTCATCATGACCGGATCAAATCCTTTTTCCTTTAAATGCTGATACAGGTGATCGCTGTATTTACCGGCATAGCCCAGACCGAAATGACGGATCGTCTCCATCGATAACCCGCGGTTTTTCAAATACTCAAGAGCCTGAGCCCCTTTGGATGTTCTGAGGTTATTGTAGTAATAGACAGCCGCTTCCCTGTTCATTTCCAGCATACGGCTCTTGCGGTCCCGTGCCTCTTTCTCTTTCTGGGAATATGTCTGTTCGGGAAGAACGATCCCGGCGCGCTCTGCCAATGCTTTGATCGCCTCAGGATATGTCATGTTCTCATATTCCATGAGGAATGTAAAAACTGTTCCGCCTTTGCTGCAGCCAAAGCAATAATACATCTGAGAAGCCGGATCTACAGAAAAGGACGGCGTTTTCTCATTGTGAAAAGGACACAGGCCGAAATAGCGTGTGCCTTTTTTCTTGAGTGTCACGTACTCACCAATAACACTGACTATATCATTGGCCAGTCTGACCTGTTCAACTACGTCATCGGGATAATACATCGTCTGTCGAACTGCTCCTCATCTTCCGGGATAGTTTTCGTTTAGCTGTCAATATAATCTTCCGCGCTGATCACTTCATCCAGCGGATCACTGAGAACCGCACCAAGTTCATCGCTGTAATCGAGGGCTTCTACTTTCTCCAGTTTGCGGTTGATCTGACGCGTGCGCACCCCGATCAGCTTTTCAAGTTCCTGATCGGCACTGTTGATGTTCTTTCGCGCTTTGTCCAACACTCCGGCAAAAGTCATAAACTCCTTTTTGACGTCAGCCAGAAGGGACCAGACTTCATTGGAATGTTTCTGAATGGCAAGGGTGCGGAATCCCATCTGCAGACTGTTCAGCAGGGCTGCCATCGTCGTCGGTCCTGCGATATTCACATGATAACTGCGCTGAAGCTCCTCCATCATGCCCAGTCGGATCGCTTCCGCATAAAGACCATCAAACGGGAGGAACATGATACCGAAATTGGTCGTATAGGGAGGATCCAGATACTTTTCGCTGATATCTTTTGCCTCAGATTTAAGCCGGCGTTTCAGTTCTTTTGACGCTTCGTCAATCAGCTGCGCATCGCCGCTTTCAACAGCCTCAACGAGCCGCTGATAAGTCTCAGCCGGGAATTTTGAATCAATCGGAAGCCAGATCTGTTTGATCTCATCGTCCTGTCCGGGCAGACGCACCGCATATTCCACATTGTCGGCGCTGCGTCTCTTGGTGCGGACATTCGCCTCATACTGCTCGGGTGCAAGGATCTCTTCCAGAATGCTTCCCAGCTGCATCTCACCCAGTATACCTCTGGTTTTAACATTGGAGAGTACCTTCTTTAAGTCTCCCACCCCTGTCGCCAGTGTCTGCATTTCACCTAAACCGCGGTATACTTTTTCCAATTCTTCATTGACGCGTTTAAAGGACTGACCGATCCGCTCTTCCAGTGTCTTCTGCAGCTTTTCATCCACCGTCTCACGCATCTTTTCCAACTGATCACTGTTTTGCTGTGTGAGGGCTGTCAGCTGATCGCGCATCGAGGTGCGGATATTATCAAGCTTCTGCTCATTCTGTCTGGAACTCTCTCCCAGTACATCAGAGAAGTCCTTGATTTTCTCCGACATGTTGCCAAGTTTATCAGCAATATTTCCACTGACAGTATCACCGTAGTTTTTGAAGACACTGTCCACATGAATGCGTGTTGCTGTGGCAGACTGATCCATATCATCGCGCAGTTCTTCGCGGATCTCATTTTGTCTGCGAAGGAGTTGTTCCTGTTCGTACCGGTTGTTCTTCTGCGCAACAAGGGTCACCGTAATCAGCACGATCACGGAGATGATCAAAACGATGAGCAAAATAATAACTGCAGTGTTTGTCATTTTCCGAAATTCCTCCTATTAGATTATACCGAAAAACGCTGTTTCGGTCAATGAACCGGCTGTTGACAGTTTATAGAAATTTTAGTAATATAAATTTTTGATAGAGGTGCGGCTGACATCAGTATTTTCCCGCAGACAGAGGGATACAGGGAAAGGAAAGGGAATGCCGCCGAGGAGACGAAACGCACGCCCCTCTGTGCGTCCGCCATCCGGGCCGCAGGAATAAGATCCTGCGGACTGTCGCAGCCTTTGCTGCGGAGAGCTGTCATGATTTATTTGTCATATCCGCAAAGTCATGATGCTCGCATCGTGACTTTTTTAATGACAAATCACAATACGAAAGGAGACTCGTCAATATGTTTGTCAACACTGCGTGGGCTCTGCTGCCCCCCGTCATCGCCATTGTTCTGGCGCTGATCACCAAAGAAGCTTACAGTTCACTCTTTATCGGTATTCTCGTCGGCGCATTTCTTGTAGCCAAGGGAAATCCGGTCAAAGCGGTCGATCACATCGTCAATGACGGTCTGGTCCAGGCTATCTCAGACAATGCAGGTATCTATCTGTTCCTGATCCTGCTCGGTATTATCGTTGCGCTGATCTCTGTCTCCGGTGCAAGTTCGGCATTTGGACGCTGGGCCAAAACACATATTAAGACCCGTTCCGGCGCCATGCTGGCCACCTTTGTGCTCGGTGTCCTGATCTTCATCGACGATTACTTTAACTGCCTGACAGTCGGTACTGTCATGCGTCCGGTGACAGACAATCACAAGATCTCACGTCCGAAACTGGCCTACCTGATCGATGCGACAGCTGCTCCGGTCTGTATGATCGCGCCTGTTTCATCATGGGCGGCGGCCGTATCCGGTGTTGCCAACGATCTCGATAACGGTGTTTCCGGCATCCAGTTGTTCATCAAAGCGATCCCGTATAACTTCTATTCGCTTCTGACATTCGTGTTCATTATCGGACTCGTCATGATGCGCTTTGACTACGGCCCGATGAAAAAGTACGAAGAGGCAGCTGAGGTCGACGGAGAACTGTTTGCGCTTGATGTAGAGGAAACAGAAGAAAAAGGAAACGCAAACGGCCGCGTGTTCGATATGATCCTCCCGGTCATCGTCCTGATCGCTCTGTGTACTGTCGCGATGCTCAAAGTCGGTGGTTACTTTGCCACAAAGAGTGATTATTACCACGATCTTCTCGGCGCGTTCGGAGATACCGATTCCTATGTCGCACTCCCCTGGGGCGCTCTGATCACATTGATCCTGACGATCATTTATATGTGCGCCAAGAGAGTCGTCTCCTTTAAGGAAGCAATGGGATGCATCCAGAAAGGCTTTATCGCGATGATCCCTCCGATGATTATCCTGACTCTGGCATTCTCACTGAAAGCCATGACCGGAGCTCTCGGAGCGGACGTCTTTGTGCACAATGTGATGGAGGGTGCTTCAAACCATCTTTACAGCCTTCTTCCTGCCGTTATTTTTATCGTGGCAGTTGTGCTGGCCTTTGCATCCGGTACCTCATGGGGAACCTTCGGTATCCTGATCCCGATCGTGACAGCAATCTTTGATCCGAACTCTCCGCTGCTGATCATCGGCATCTCAGCCTGCCTGGCAGGCGCTGTCTGCGGCGACCACTGTTCACCGATCTCAGATACCACGATCATGTCCTCTGCTGGCGCACAGTGTGAACATATCAATCACGTGTCGACTCAGCTTCCGTATGCGCTGTCTGTAGCCGGCATCAGCTTTATCATGTATATTATTGCAGGATATGCTCAGAACGCTGTTGTCTGCCTGATCGTCGGCGCGATCGTAACGATCGCTTTCCTGTTTATGATGAGAAAGATGGCAGGCAGACATGCCATCAATAAATAGTCAGATCTGAATGACAATTAAAAAGCTGGCAGGTTTGTCCTGCCAGCTCTTTTTTTATCTGAAAACCGCGTCGAACCGCTCTACTGGGCTTCAACCTCATCCGCCAAAGCTTCGCGCTGGTAGACCAGAACCTTCTTGTCATAGCTCGCGAAGGCATCCTCAACAAGCGCTTTGTCAGGCTTCGTTGAAAACAGGGAAACGAACGGTACGATGATTAATCCGATGATCATACAGAAAGCACCTGCATTGATCGGAGACTGGAGAATCACCGGGAAACTCGGCCGGATCAGCATATTCAGCACCATGAAAACGGACGCGAAAACAAAGTTGACCCAGCAGGCAGCTGCGGTAGCCTTTTTATAGTAAAGACCATACAGGAAAGGCGCCAGGAATGCTCCTGCAAGAGCTCCCCATGATACGCCCATGAGCTGCGCAATAAAGGTCACGTTTGACTTATACTGAATCAATGCGATGATGACCGAGATCAGGATAAAGACCACAATGAGGGCCCTCATGATCAGAATCTGCTTTTTCTCATCCATATCCTTTTTAACATGATCGCGGATCAAATCCAGTGTCAGGGTTGAGCTCGATGTCAGAACAAGTGAAGAAAGAGTTGACATTGAAGCAGACAATACCAGCACAACAACAATGGCGATCAGAATATCCGGCAGCCCTGAGAGCATTGCGGGAATGATCGCGTCAAAGCCCTGTGTCTCGACATTTACCTTGTCGGCAAACAACCGTCCGAAACCGCCCAGGAAATAGCATCCGCCTGCCACGATAAAGGCAAAAAATGTCGAAATCACCTTACCGGTTTCAATCGATTTTTCACTGCGGATCGCATAGAACTTCTGGACCATCTGCGGCAGTCCCCAGGTTCCGAGAGATGTCAGCAAAACGACGCCGAGCAGGTTGATGGGATCAGGCCCAAAGAACGATGAGAATACACCCGGCGTTGAAGAAGCCGCCTCGTCTGTCACGCGCCCCATACCGTCAAGTGCAGCCATGAATCCGCCCTGGCTCTTTAAGACGGCAGCAATAACAGCGACAATACCGACAACCATAATCATACCCTGAATAAAATCGTTGATCGCGGTGGCCATATAACCGCCTGCAATCACATAAATGCCTGTTAGAATCGCCATCACAATAACGCAGACGCTATAGTCGATATCAAATGCCATACCAAACAGGCGGGACAGACCGTTGTAGAGCGACGCGGTATACGGAATCAAAAAGATGAATGTGATGATTGACGCACCAATCTGAAGGGATTTTGCCCCGAAGCGTTTCCTGAAAAAATCCGGCATCGTGGCTGAATCCAGATGCTGCGTCATAATACGTGTGCGGCGTCCCAAAAGGCTCCAGGCGAGGAATGACCCGATCAGTGCATTGCCGATACCGACCCACGTCGCGGACACACCGTATTTCCATCCGAACTGACCTGCATAACCCACAAAAATGACCGCCGAAAAATAGGACGTACCATATGCGAAAGCGGTCAGCCACGGTCCGACTGATCGGCCGCCGAGCACAAAACCGTTGACATCTGTCGCGTTGCGGCGGCAATACAGACCGACGCCAATCATGATTGCGAAAAATATCACCAACAGTGAAATCTTAATAAACATGTCTCCTAACTCCTCTCCTTTTCTACCAGATACTCAATCGCCTTCTTGTATCCCTCAAATCCAAATCCGGCAAATGTTTTCTCACATGCCATTCCCGCATATGAGATTTTTCTGAATTCTTCACGCTCATTCACATCAGTCAGGTGAACTTCCACTGCGGGAAGCCCCACCGCTTTCAAC
>JAFWDW010000013.1 GCA_017515965.1 Lachnospiraceae bacterium | reverse complement strand
GGGCAAGACAAACCGGGTGATTTGTTACAAGCACGGCGAGTTTGTCGATATGGATATTGAAGAAGCCCACAAGATGGAGAAAGGCATTTCAGACTACATGGTCAAGATGGCTGAAGAATTGGCTGTTTAATGGAACTAAAGCGGCGGGAGAAAAAATCATTATGAATGAGATCAGAAACGATCATAAACTGATGAAAGATGCGCCTGTCGGCGTATTCGACTCCGGCCTCGGAGGATTAACGGTGGTGCGTGAGATCATGCGCCAGCTTCCCGAGGAGGATATCGTATACTTTGGCGACACGGCGCGTGTGCCCTACGGCAGCAAGTCCAATGACACGATCATTTATTTCTCTCGTCAGATCACGCATTTTTTGAAGACGAAACATGTCAAAGCGATCGTGGTGGCCTGCAATACGGCCAGTGCGCTGGCTCTGCCTACTGTCAATGAAGAGGTGGACGTTCCGATGATCGGCGTGGTGGAGCCCGGTGCCATCGCTGCGGCCAAGGCGACCAGGACCGGCAATGTCGGTGTGATTGGAACGCAGGCAACGGTTTCAAGCGGGATCTACACGAAGGTGATCGGCGCGCTTGATCCGACGATCTCTGTCATCGGAAAGGCATGTCCTCTCTTTGTTCCGATGGTCGAAGAAGGGCTGGTCGATCATCCGGTCATGATGCAGATGATCGACTATTATTTGGGCTCGATGAAAGAGAGCAGCATGGATGCGCTGGTCCTCGGATGCACCCATTATCCGCTTCTCAGATCCAGGATCCACGAGTATCTGGGCGATGCGATCACGCTGGTCAATCCGGCGTATGAGACGGCGATGGGGTTAAAGAATTTGCTGGCGGAAAACGGTCTCCTGCGCGATGCCCGGGGCACAAAAAAACAGGCAGCCGCCGACCTGTATGTCAGTGATCTGCCTGAACGTTTTAAAGAGTTTGCCAATTCGATCCTGCCCATTGATATCGACCGCGTTAAGACGGTCAATATCGAACAGTACTGATCCTGTTATGAGCGGCTGAAGATCCGCTTGAAAAAGCCTTTCTTCTCCGGTTCCTGTACCTGTCCGCCGCGGACACTGAGAACCTTGGAGATATAGATGCCGCTGACCATGACTTTGCATTCCTTCTTGACCGGAATGGTGTCAAAGATCTTCGGATCAGTCATCAGCGTCATGATACGGGGACCGACTTTGGCTTTGACAACGGGCACTTTTGCACGTTTGGCCAGGAAGTTGGCATTGTCCATAACCACCTGAGGAAAACCTGCGTCTTTAAGACGCATTTTCTTTTTGTCGATGACCAGCAAAGATATTTTCTGTGCGGCTTCCTCCATCCGCAGCTCCTGCTCGTCCTGCTTCTTCTGGGCTCTGCGCCCGAGGAAATACAGCAGGGTCAGAACGCCTGCTACAACAAGAAAAATAATAAGAAGAACAATCCATCTACTCACGATATACTCCTTCAAAATTCAGTCTTAAGGTTCGGGCTTTATTTTAACATTCTTTATGAAAATAGGCAAGACATATACAAAGGGCAGCGGGGATCCGCCGCCCTTTTGATCTGCGGATAACAGGACTCGAACCTGCACGGGAAGCCCACCAGATCCTAAGTCTGGCGCGTCTGCCAATTCCGCCATATCCGCATGCAAAAAGACTATAGCACAAAACGGCATCACTGACAAACGAAAAAGGTGAAGTATACTTAAGATTTTGCCGTTTTCGGAGGGCGGTGAACGCTCAAAACAAAAGCGGTTATTAAGCAAAAATTAAAGATTTCTAAAGCGGGGAGCAAAGCGTCTGAGGCGATTGATTTTTTATTGACAAAAAGCGCCGTTATGCTATAATTTTTAGTGCATTTCGTTATTCAACACATTAACTATTCAACCATGTAAGGAGTGGCAAAATGAAAAGAATTGTAATCGCACTTGGAGGAAACGCACTCGCTGAGCAGGGCAAGCCCGCAACAGCAGAGGCACAGCTGGAAGTTGTTGAGAAGACATCAGGTTATATCGCTGACATCCTTGAGAAGGGATATCACATCTGCCTGGCACACGGCAATGGCCCGCAGGTTGGCCGTATCGTTCTTCAGAACGAGAACTGTGATTCAGAAGCTACACCGGCGATGCCGTTTGACGTCTGCGGCGCTATGAGCCAGGGATACATCGGCTATCACATGGCACAGGGCCTGGGCAAAGTTCTGAAAGAGCGCGGAAGCGATATCAAGGTAGCTTGTGTCGTGACACAGAGCGTTGTTGACAAAGATGATCCGTGGTTCAAGAACCCGACAAAGCCGGTCGGCCCGTTCTATTCTGAGGAAGAGGCTAAGAAGATCGCTGAGACAAAGGGTTACACCATGAAGGAAGACGCCGGCCGTGGCTGGAGACGTGTTGTTGCTTCTCCGAACCCGGTCCGTATCGTTGAGATCGATGCTATCAGAGCTCTCGACGAGGCAGGTATCGTTCCGATCTGTGTCGGCGGTGGCGGAATCCCGGTTATCGTCAATGACGAAGGCAACCTTGAAGGTGCTGCAGCCGTTATCGATAAGGATCTCGGCTCTGAGCTTCTCGCTGAAAACCTTGACTCTGATGCTCTGGTCATCCTGACAGCTGGTCCGAAAGTTTACATCAACTACAACAAGCCGGATCAGAAAGCTCTTGATCACCTCACCCTCGAGGAAGCCAAGAAGTATATGGAAGAAGGACATTTCGCTTCAGGCTCTATGCTTCCGAAGATCGAAGCAGCTCTGAAGTTTGCTGAGAGCAAGCCGGGTCGCGTTGCGATCATCACTTCTCTCGACAAGGCTGTTGACGCTCTTGAGGGCAAAGACGGCACATGGATCGGATAAGACGGACTCATCCGCTTTATCAATAAATTGTATTAAAAGTAATAATTAAGTATTAATAGGAGGAAAAGAATGGAACCAGTATTTGATTTCAAAGGCAGAGACATTATCAACGGTTATGATTTCACAAACCAGGAGCTGTGCCACATCATGGACACAGCTATGATCTATGAGAAGCGCGTTAAGAGCGGCGAGGCTATCAAGGATCTCGAGGGTATGCTTGTTGCGACTCTTTTCTTTGAGCCCAGCACACGTACACGCCTTTCCTTCAACTCAGCTATTCAGCGTGTAGGCGCTTCCACAATCGACCTTGGCAACGCTTCTGTTTCTTCACAGGCAAAGGGCGAGACATGGCAGGATACACTGCGCACAGTCGATGGTTATGTCGATGCGATCGTTATGCGTCACCCGGTAGCGGGTTCCGCTATCGAGGCTGCTGACATTGCTGTTCATCCGCTGATCAACGGTGGTGACGGCTCTCGCCAGCATCCGACACAGGCTCTGCTTGACATCTATACCATCCGTAAGGAGACAGGACACCTCGGCGGACAGACAATCACCTTCCTGGGCGACCTCAAGTATGGCCGTACAGTTCACAGCCTTGGCTACTTCATGCAGCAGTTTGGCAACAAGATGATCTTCGCTTCTCCGGAAGAACTGAAAATGCCGGAAGAGATCACCAAGGAACTGCGCGACAAGGGCGCTGAGATCGAAGAGACAACCGATGTTAAGGATGCTCTTTCCAGATCCGATCTTGTCTATGTCACCCGTGTACAGCGTGAGCGCTTCCCGGATGAGGCTTCTTATGAGGCAGTTAAGGGCAGCTACATCCTTGACAACGAGCTTCTCAGCTATGCTAAGAAGGGTATCACCATCATGCATCCGCTTCCGCGTGTCGATGAGATCGCAGTCGAAGTTGACAGCTATGAAGGTGCTGCATACTTCCGTCAGGCTCACAATGGTATGTATCTGCGTATGGCTCTTCTTGGCCTTGTTACAGGCAGAATCTAAGACTAGTCATTCTACATGGTTTAAAGGCCTGCCGCAATTGCGGCAGGCCTTTTGTCTTGTCATTGGCTTTGGTGTTCAGTCTCAGACATCTGTATCACAGTATCCGAGGACCAGTTCGGTGGCGATCAGTCTTCCCGGGATCAGAGAGGATTTTTCCAGATACTCTTCCCGGGTGTGAGCACCGCCGCCCTCACAGGTTCCGACACAGATGGCGGGAATACCAAGAGAAAGCGGGATGTTGCAGTCGGTCGATGAGGAGACACGCTCCGGCTTGGAGCCGGTGATGCTTTCAATGATACTCTCGGCATTTTCGAGCATCGCTTCGCGCGTGTCTTTGGCGGCACTGTTGAGACTCTCGCCCGGCCTCATGCCGATGATCTCAAACTCAAGATGGTATTTTTCAAACAACCTGCGGAACAGACGGTCCATGAGGCGCATGCCGCGTGCAGTGTCCGCCCGGTATTCACAGAGAAGCGTACACTCCTGCGCGATCGTGTTGACGGATGTGCCTCCGGTGATAGTGCCGGCATTAAACGTGCATTTTCCTGCATCAGGCAGCTTGGTAGCATACAATTCCTGGATAAAGGCAGACATCCTCTGAATCGCGTTTTCGTTTCCGAAAGCCAGATATGAATGACCGCCTTCTGTCCTGGCAGTTACCTTAAAACGGCCGGATCCGACTGCCCGGTTGACAATTTCATTGTAGACCAGGTCAAATGAGTAGAACTCCTCGATGCGCTTGCCGTATGTCTCAAATACCTTGCGCATTCCCGCAAGATTTCCCATGCCTTCTTCACATGAATCACAGATAAACAGAATACCGCAGTCTTTTGGCTTGAACTGATGCTGTGTCACGAGGCGGGCCGCCAGAAGAATATTGGCAAGATTGACCGAATCGTCGTAAATGCCGGGACAATAGATGCGTTCCGCGTCTTCTTTTATACGGAAACGATCCATATCCGGAAAGACCACATCGGTGTGTGCGGC
>JAFWDW010000144.1 GCA_017515965.1 Lachnospiraceae bacterium | reverse complement strand
CGCCGTATGATCCGCATAGCCCGTATTCGGCATCAAAAGCCTCTTCGGATTTCCTCGTCAAATCCTATATGGACACCTACGGATTTCCTGCAAATATCACGAACTGCAGCAACAACTACGGCCCCTATCAGTTCCCGGAAAAGCTCGTTCCGCTGATGATCAACAATGCCCTGCAGGGCAAAAAGCTTCCGGTATACGGCGACGGAAAGAATGTCCGCGACTGGCTGTATGTGGCTGATCACGCGAAGGGGATCGACATGGTGCAGGAGAAAGGCCGTTTGTTTGAAACCTACAACATCGGAGGGCATAACGAGAAGCAGAATATCGAGATCATCTATACGATCCTTGATTGTCTGCGCGAGATCCTTCCTGACGATGATCCGAGAAAAGCCCATATCACTGAGGATCTGATCACTTACGTGACAGACAGAAAGGGACATGACAGGCGCTACGCCATTGCACACGATAAGATTAAAGAGGAGGTCGGCTGGGAGCCGGATACGATGTTCAAAGACGGTATTCGCAAGACGATCCAGTGGTATTTTGAAAATGAGGACTGGATGAAAAACGTTACGAGCGGAGATTACCAGAAATACTATGAGAGCATGTATGCTCATCGTTGAGCTTTAGGAAGGAGATCGATCATGAAAGGTATTATACTGGCGGGCGGCTCCGGAACAAGACTGTACCCGCTGACAAAAGTGACCAGCAAGCAGCTGCTGCCGATCTACGACAAACCGATGATTTATTATCCACTGCATGTGCTGATGCTGGCCGGGATCCGGGAGATTCTGATCATCTCAACACCGGAGGACACACCGCGCTTTGAGGAGCTTCTCGGAGACGGAAGCCAGTTCGGACTGGAACTGTCTTATAAAGTACAGCCTTCGCCTGACGGTCTGGCACAGGCATTTTTGCTCGGGGAAGAGTTTATCGACGGTGATCGCTGCGCGATGATTCTGGGTGATAATATCTTTTACGGTCTGGGTATCCGGGATAAGCTTAAGACGGCGGCAGCCAAGGAGATCGGTGCGACAGTGTTCGGGTATTATGTCGATGATCCGGAGCGTTTTGGCGTAGTCGAATTCAACGAGGAGGGGCATGCAGTCTCACTTGAGGAGAAGCCGGCGGAGCCCAAATCCAATTACGCTGTAACCGGTCTGTATTTTTACGACAACAGAGTGGTTGATTTCGCCAAGACCATCAAGCCGAGCAAGCGCGGCGAACTGGAGATCACAGATCTGAACCAGCTTTATCTGGAAGACGGGACGCTTGATGTGCAGCTCCTTGGCCAGGGTTACACATGGCTTGATACAGGGACTCATGAGTCTCTTGCCGAGGCGACAGATTTCGTAAAGACGATCGAGACCCATCAGCATCGAAAGATCGCCTGCTTGGAAGAGATCGCCTATAAGAACGGATGGATCAGCCGGGAACAGATGGAGGAGGCCTGCGAACTGTATTCAAAGAATCAGTACGGCCGGTATCTGCGCGATGTACTGGAAGGGAAGTATCGGATCTGATGGGGAAAATAGAAGTCAAAACCTGCGAGATAGAAGGGCTTAAGATCATCACCCCGACCGTCTACGGTGATGCGCGCGGTTATTTTATGGAGACGTATAATCAGCGTGATTTTGCTGAGGTCGGAATAGACTGCAGTTTCGTACAGGACAATCAATCCAGTTCCTCATACGGTGTGCTGCGCGGGCTGCATTTTCAGATCAATTATCCGCAGGATAAGCTTGTGCGGGTCGTGCGCGGGGAAGTCTTTGATGTGGCAGTCGATCTAAGGCCCGGGTCGAATACTTACGGTAAATGGCACGGCGAGGTCTTGTCGGCGGAGAACAAAAAACAGTTCTTTATTCCGAAAAATTTCGCTCACGGCTTTCTGGTGTTGTCTGAAACGGCTGAGTTTACCTATAAATGCACAGATTTTTATCATCCCAATGATGAAGGCGGTCTGATGTGGAGTGATCCGGATATCGGCATTGACTGGCCGATCAGAGATGATATGAAGTTGAATATATCTGAAAAAGATCAGAAATGGGGGTCTTTTGCGGAATATACTAAACAGAGGCAGTAGGAAAGGACATGGGGATGAAAGTACTGGTGACCGGCTCAAAAGGACAGCTGGGAACAGATGTGATAAGTGAATTAGAACAGCGTGGTCTATCCGCCGTCGGTGTGGATATTGAGGAGATGGACATCACAGATCCGGACTGTGTCATGCAGGTGATCGGAGAAACACAGCCGGATGCTGTGATCCACTGCGCTGCATATACGGCGGTGGATGACGCTGAGGATCATGAAGATCTGTGCAGGCAGATCAATGCCTACGGGACAGAGAATGTCGCAAAAGCCTGTAACAGATATGACATTCCGCTGATGTATATCAGTACAGATTATGTCTTTAACGGCGAAGGCATGAGACCGTGGGATCCGGATGATCCGAGAGAGCCGCTCAATGTGTACGGACAGACGAAATATGAAGGCGAGCTTGCCGTTGAGCAATACACTGATAAGTTTTTTATTGTGCGTATTTCTTGGGTGTTCGGTCTGCACGGAAAAAACTTTGTCAAGACCATGCTGAAACTGGCTGAGACACATGATCATCTGAATGTAGTGGCTGATCAGATCGGCTCGCCTACATATACACCTGATCTGGCCAGACTGTTGGTTGATATGATTCAGACGGACAAGTACGGACGATATCATGCGACAAACAGCGGACTGTGCACCTGGCATGAGTTCGCGACGGAAATCTTTTTCCAAAAGGGGATCGTGATGGATCTTGAACCGGTATCCAGCGATGAGTTTCCGACAAAAGCAAAGCGGCCGCATAACAGCCGCATGGATAAAAAGAAACT